>DASZCV010000144.1:0-5804 GCA_035942755.1 Thermoleophilaceae bacterium | reverse complement strand
GTGCGCGAGCTCGCCCGCGAGCACCGCCTCATCCCGCTGCGCCAGACGTTCATCGCCGACTGCGAGACGCCCGTCTCCGCCTTCCTCAAGCTCCGCGGCGCGGGCCCGGCGTTCCTGCTCGAGTCCGCCGAGCAGGGCCAGCGCTTCGGTCGCTGGTCCTTTCTCGGCTTCCAGCCACGGACCTCGATCCGGCTCGAGCAGGGCGTCCTCACGGTAGGGGGCGAGCGCCGCGAGGAAGGCGATCCCTACGCGGCCGTGGCCGGCGAGCTCGAGCGCTACAGCGTGGCGGCGCTGGAGGGGCTGCCTCCGTTCGCCGGCGGTGCCGTGGGCCTCTTCGGCTACGACCTCGTCCGCCATGCCGAGCCGTCCGTGGGCCCGGGGAACCCCGACGACGTGGGCACCCCCGAACTGGCGCTGATGGTCTCCGACGTGCTCGTGGCCTTCGACCACCTGCGCCACGAGGTCACGATCCTCGCGAACGTCTTCGTCGAGGACGACGTCGACCGCGCCTACGCCGCCGCCATCGCGGCGATCGCCGGGGTGCGCGACCGGCTGTCGGAGCCTGTGCCGCGCGTCGCGCGCCGCGTGCGCGAGACGCCCCTCTACACCTCCAACATCGGATCCGAGGGCTACGCCGCCGCGGTCGAGCGCTGCAAGGACTACATCCGCGCCGGCGACGCCTATCAGGTGGTGCCAAGCCAGCGCTGGAGCGCGGACGCGCCGGTGGATGCCTTCTCGATCTACCGCGGCCTGCGGGCCATCAACCCCAGTCCTTACATGTACTTCCTGGACTTCGAGGACTTCGAGCTAGCCGGCGCGTCGCCGGAGGCCCTGATCAAGGTGACCGGCCGCCACGCCGAGCAGCGTCCGATTGCAGGCACCCGGCCGCGGGCGGACACCGTCGAGGGGGATCTCGAGCGCGCCGAGGAGCTGCTTGCCGACGAGAAGGAGCGCGCCGAGCACGTCATGCTCGTGGACCTGGCACGCAACGACCTCGGGCGGGTGTGCGAGTACGGGTCGGTCACCGTGGACGAGCTGATGGTGGTGGAGACCTACTCGCACGTGCTGCACATCGTGTCGTCGGTGTCGGGCACCCTGCGCGAGGACGTCAGCGCGATCGACGGGCTGCGCGCCTCCCTGCCGGCGGGCACGCTCTCGGGGGCTCCCAAGATCCGCGCGATGCAGATCATCGACGAGCTCGAGCCGGTGCGCCGCGGTCCGTACGGGGGATCGGTGGGATACCTCTCCTACACGGGCGAGCTCGACACCTGCATCTACATCCGGTCGGCGCTCGTCAAGGACGGCCGCGTCCACATCCAGGCCGGCGGCGGAATCGTGGCCGACTCAGACCCGGCCTACGAGGTGCGCGAGACCGAGCACAAGGCGGGAGCGGTGTTCGGAGCGATCGAGCTGGCGTGCCGCCAGAAGGATTGGGCATGAACAGCGAACCCGCCAACCATCAGCGGGGGGTACGGGGGGCGCGAGAGAACCTCGGACCCGCCAATCATCAGCGGGGGGTGCAGGGGGCGCGAGCCCCCCGATCCCGGGTCCTGATCATCGACAACTACGACTCGTTCACCTACAACCTGGTGCAGTACCTCGGTGAGCTCGGCGCGGAGCTCGAGGTGGTACGCAACGACTCCGCGTCCGCCGACGAGCTGCTCGAGCGGGGATGCGACAGGCTGATCGTCTCGCCCGGGCCGTGCACGCCGAGCGAGGCCGGGGTCTCGGTGGAGGCGATCCGGCGCTTTGCGGCGGCGGGCACGCCGGTGCTCGGAGTGTGCCTGGGACACCAGGCGCTCGCGAGCGCGTTCGGGGGTCAGGTGGTACGGGGAGAGCCGGTTCACGGCAAGACGGCGCCGGTGGAGCACGACGGCCGGACCATCTTCGCCGGGCTGGAGTCGCCGCTCGAGGCGGGCCGCTACCACTCCCTGGTGGTGGACCCCGACCTCCCGGAGGAGCTGGAGCGCTCGGCCGTGTCCGACCACACGGTCATGGCCATCCGCCATCGCGAGCTCCCCGCCGAGGGCGTCCAATTCCACCCGGAGTCGGTGCTCACCGCCGAGGGGATGGCCATACTGCGCAACTTCCTCGAGCGCTGAGGCCCATATGCCCAACCCCATGCTCACCGAGGCGATCGACCGGCTCTGCCGGAGCGAGGCCCTCACCGCCGACGAGGCCACCGCCGTGCTTCGGGAGGTGATGGCCGGTAGGGCCTCCGAGGCTCAGACCGCGGGACTCCTGATCGCCTTCCGCACCAAGGGCGAGACCGTCCCCGAGATCGCCGGCATGGCACGGGCCATGCGGGAGGTGGCCGTGGCGGTGCAGCCCGCGGCCGATCTCCTGGTGGACACCGCGGGAACGGGCGGTGGGCGGCCCACGTTCAACGTCTCCACCACCGCGGCATTCGTGGCGGCCGGCGCGGGCTGCCGGGTGGCAAAGCACGGGAACCGCTCTGCCACCGGCAGGTCCGGTTCGGCAGACGTGCTCGAGGCGCTCGGCGCGCGGATCGACCTTGACCCCGGTGCGGTGGCCGCTTGCATCGACGAGCTGGGCTTCGGGTTCATGTATGCACCCAGCCATCATCCGGCGATGAGGCACGTGGTGCCGGTGCGCAAGGAGCTCGCTGTCCGCACCGTATTCAACTTCCTCGGCCCGCTCACCAACCCCGCAGGTGCCACCCGGCAGCTCATCGGGGTCTCCGACAGGCGTTTTCTGGACATAGTCGCGGGGGCACTCGCCGAGCTGGGTTGCGACCATGCGCTCGTGGTCTCGAGCGATGACGGACTGGACGAGCTCAGCGTTTCGGGCCCGACACGCATGGTGGAGCTCCGAGACGGGCACATCCTTGCCAATGAGATCTCTCCTGAGTCCGTGGGCTTGAGCAGCGCCCCGCAGGATGCGGTGGCCGCCGGCACGCCGGAGAAGAACGCCGGCATCGCTCGCCGAGTGCTCCAAGGCGCTCAAGGAGCCGAGCGCGACCTGACAGCGCTGAACGCCGGCGCCGCCATCTACGTGGGCGGCGGAGCCGACTCGATCGAGGCCGGCGTGCGCCGGGCCGAGGATGCCATCGATTCCGGGGCCGCGCGCGACGTGCTGGAGCGCTTCGTGGCGCGTACGCGGGAGCTGGCGGCGTGAACCCGCGGCTCGAGGGGCTGGTAGCGGCCACCCGCCAGGCGCTCGAGCGCCGGCGAGCGGCCACTCCGCTCGAGGAGGTGAGACGAGCCGCACTCGAGGAGCAGCACGAAGCGCGTCCGTTCTCGGAGGCGCTTGCCCGGCCGGGAACCTCCCTGATCGCCGAGCACAAGCGGCGCTCGCCGTCTGCCGGCGCCATTCGCGACGGGGCCACCTGTGCCGAGATCGTTGCGGCGTACGCTCGCGGCGGTGCGGCGGCTCTGTCGATCCTCACCGAGGAGGCCCACTTCGGAGGCTCACTGGAGGACCTGCGCGAGGCCCGTGCGGCGAGCGACCTCCCGATCCTGCGCAAGGACTTCACCGTCGATCCCTACATGCTGTTCGAGGCCAAGGCTGCGGGTGCCGACGCCGTCCTACTCGTGGTGGGGTCGATGAGCGAGAGAGACGCCGACGAGCTGCTGACCATGGCCCGGTCACTCGATCTCGACGCGGTCGTCGAGATCTCGCGCCCCGACGAGCTCGACACCGCCTTGCGCATCGATGCCGACGTGATCGGCATCAACAACAGGGACCTCGAGGACTTCACCGTGGACATCACGCGCACCTTCGAGCTCCTGACCGACGTCCCGGCCGGCAAGACCGTGGTCTCCGAGTCCGGCATCGTCTACCGCGAGCAGATCGAGGAGCTCGAGCGAGTCGGGGTCGACGCAGTGCTCGTGGGCGAGACCGTCATGCGCGCGGAGGACCCGGAGGATGCCGTCCGCCGGCTGGTCGGGAGCGCGGCGGAGTGAGCCCCCGGGGGCTCGCGCCCCCGGAGCCCCCCGCCGCGGATAGGTCCAGGGCTCGCGCCCCGGAGCCCCCGCCGTTATCGCCCTACGGCTGCGGTGGCGGGTTCGGTGCTGGTGGGTCTTGGCCGCGGTCGCGACCGCTGGACCTCGCGGGCCAGGGTCGCCCAGGCGGCTACCCCAATGCCTTTGCGCTAGCGACTGTCGAGGGCGCCAGGTTGGGTGCCGGGACGGCGGCGTTCTTTACCATCGTTGCCCATGGCTACGGTGCCCGAGCTCGACCCGTCGGCGGTCGCTGAGCTTGCCTCGCGGCTGCGTGAGAACGTGGCCCGTGCGGTCAAGGCCCCCGACGACGTCGTGCGCGACGTGCTCGTGGCGCTCTTCGCGGAGGGACACGTCCTCATCGAGGACAACCCCGGGGTCGGCAAGACGGCGCTCGCTCGCGCGCTGGCCAGGTCCGTCGAAGCCGAGTTCGCGCGAGTGCAATGCACCGCCGACCTCCTCCCGGCGGACGTCGTGGGCACCAACGTCTTCAATCAGCGCGAGGCGCGGTTCGAGTTTCGGCCCGGGCCGGTATTCGCGAACGTCGTTCTCGTGGACGAGATCAACCGTGCCTCCCCCAAGACCCAGTCCGGCCTGCTCGAGTGCATGCAGGAGCGCCAGGTCACGGTGGACAAGCACACCCACGACCTGGCCAGGCCGTTCATCGTGCTCGCCACCCAGAACCCGATCGAGTATGAGGGCACCTACCCGCTGCCCGAGGCGCAACTCGATCGCTTCATGGTGCGGGTGTCGCTGGGCTACCCGTCCATCGAGCAGGAGCGGGAGATGCTCGCCGAGCATTCTGGACATGATCGCGTGCTCGACCTCGAATCGGTCACCGAAGTCGGCGAGGTGCTCGCGGCACAGGCCACGGTGGCGGCGGTGTACGGCAGCGAGGCGCTGCGTCGCTACGTGGTGGACCTTCTCGACGCCACTCGAGCCGATCCCCGCGTGGAGCTGGGTGCAAGCCCGCGAGCCGGGTTGATGCTCTTCCGCGGGGCCAAGGCCCTGGCGGTGCTGAAGGGACGCGACCATGCGCTGCCCGACGACGTCCAGGCGCTGGCGCCCTCGGTGCTCACCCACCGGCTGCTCCTTTCGGCCGAGGCGTCCAACGAGGACCGCGCGTCGGTCGTACGCGACGCGCTCGAGCAGGTTCCCGCGCTGTGACCCTCGGTCGCATGCCGAGTCATTCCGCTGCGTCCACGTGATCCGCGCGGCCTGGGCAGCCCTGCTCGGCGCCGTGATGGTGCTCACTGCCGCCGCCTTCGACACGGCCTCTCTCTACCTGCCCGGGGTGGCGTTGCTCCTGCTGGCAATCGGTGCGGCGCTCTGGGTGGGCCTGGCCGTGCCCGGCCTTGCCGTGGAACGACAGCCGGGGCCGCACAGCGTGCAGGAGGAGGATCCCTATCCCGTTCGCCTGGAGCTCCGGCCGTGTCTCCTGCCGCCACCCGCGGCGGAGCTACGCGATCCGCTGCTGGCGCATCCAGTTGCGCTCGGCGGTCGCGCGCCCAGCCGGGTGCGCATCGACGTGCGCTTCGGGCGCCGTGGACGGCGCCGGTTCGAGCCGGGCGTGCTCGTGGTCCACGACCCCTTGCGCCTCGCGGTGCGCGAGGTGGCGGTGGCCGGCGGCAACGACGAGGTGCTGGTGCTGCCCCGCATCGAGCCGGTCGTTGCGGGCGGCGGGGGCGGCGCCGGCGGCGCGGGAGCCGGCCCCGACGCCGGCGGGGACCGGGTTGGCCTGCGCGGGCGCGTGGACGGCTCGGCGGCCGAGCTGGACCTGGACGGCCTGCGGCCCTACCGGCTTGGCACACCCGCGTCCCGGCTCCACTGGCCCGCCGTCGC
>DASZCV010000143.1:0-3282 GCA_035942755.1 Thermoleophilaceae bacterium | reverse complement strand
GCTGCCGTTCGGCTACGAGGACCTCGACCTCGGCTACCGCATGCACGGCCACGGGTACAGGCTGCTCTTCAATCGTCGTGCCGCGGGAGAGCACGTGAACGAGATGACCCTCGAGAGCATGCGTGCCCGGATGCCGATGATGGCGTCCTCCGAGCGGGCCTTCTGCGCAAAGCACCCCGAGATTCCGCCCTACTTCTTCAACCTGTTCAGCGAGGCGGCCTCCCGGCGTCCCGCGCCTCACAGGCTCGCTCACCTCGCGCACGTGGTGTCACCGGGTGCCCCTTTCCTCGGCCCGAGGGTGTGGGCGAGCGTGGACGCGCGCTTCAAGGAGGCCCTTGCGCCGGACTTCCTGCGCGCCTGGGAGAAGGCCTGAGCGCTCCTCCGGACGGTCCTGCGGTACCCAGGGCGCAAAGCGGCGGGGGCCACCTGACCCCCGCCGCCTCAGCCAGCTGGCGCTAGGCCCTGCTGACCCGCTCGCAGTTGCGCAGCCGGTCCGATGAGTCTGCAATCACGCGGTCACGTCCTGGCCCGCAGTTGATCCGCTCCCGGCCGTGGTGGTTCGCCGCGTCGATCAGATCGTTCCCCGAGCCACCGGAGATCGTGTTCTTGCCCGAGCCGCCATCGATGAAGTCGCCGCCGGAGCCGCCCGAGATCCGGTCGCTCTGGAGCCCGCCGCTGATCACGTCACGCGTGTCTCCGCCCGAGATCCGATCCGCTCCGTCGCCGCCCTGGATACGGTCGAATCCGTCGCCGCCGTTCAGGCGGTCGCTGCCCTTGCCGCCTGACAGGTCGTCGGGGCCCGCCTCTCCGTCGAGCAGGTCGTTGTCGAGCCCGCCCTCCAGGAAGTCGAATCCCTCGCCGCCGAAGATGCGGTCTGCGCCACGGCCGCCGCCGAGGTCATCCGGACCCTCTTCGCCGTTGATCTGGTCTGCCCCGAGGCCGCCCTGGATCAGGTCGAAGTCGCCTCCTCCCCGGATCAGATCGTTTCCGCTTCCGCCGGTCAGCTCGTCGTCACCGACGTCCCCCTCGATCGTGTCGTCTCCCTGGGAGCCGTTGATCGTATCCACGCCCCCGCGGCCAGAGGCGAAGTCATTGCCGACCCCGGCGTTCATGTCGTCGTCGCCCGCCCCTCCGTCGAGGCAGTCGTTGCCCGGGAGGGCGTTCAGGATGTCGTTGCCGGCGCCTCCGCTGAGCGAGTTGTTTGCCACGTTGCCGATGAGCACGTCGTTGCCCGCGGTCCCGAACGTCACAGGAGTGGCACACACGAGCTTGCCCGCGCCCTGCGCCAGCGAGGAAGCCGGTAGTGCAGCCAGCGACACGAGCACCACTGCCGCTCCCAACCCGGCACGCCGCAACGGCCGTCGAGATTCAGCCAAGTCCATCTTGTCTCCCCTTCTCCGATGGCGGGACCGCCCCGATCGGGCGCCCTTTCGGCGGTCAACACGGACGGACGCCGAAAGGAGCGGACCAGCGCTCAGCTGCTTGCGAGGTCGGCGCTCGTCAGCGGCGGCTCAGCAACTCGGCCCTCGGGGCGAGCCCGGTCTTGTGCACGCCGAGCCAGTACCGGCAGCCGTCCCTCATCTCCGCGAAGCGCCCTCCGCGCACCTCTGCCAAAGGCTCGAGAGCCGCCAGCCGCACGGCCACACCGGCGCAGTTGACCAGCGCGATCGCCCGGGCCACCGCGGGGCCTCGCCGTCGCGCCTGCCAGCCGTAGCTTGCGGCCATGAAGCGGGTCATCAGCTCGTCTCCGAACGCCTTCTTGGAGGCCGCGCTGCCCACGTGGAAGACCTCTGCCCCGGGCTCGTAGCGGGTGCGCCACCCGGCCTTGCGCATGCGCCATGCGATGTCCAGGTCCTCAGCGTGCATCCATTGGGCTCGATCGAAGCCGCCGATCTGCTGCCAGGCGCTACGGCGCGCGAGTAGGAAGGTAGCCATCGCCCAGTCGACCACGCGCGCTCTCGTCGCGTCCCAGAAGCCCTCGAGGCAGAGGTGGTCGGCAAGCCGGCCGCTCAGGCGGTGCAGACCGAGGTTGAAGAGCGCGGTGAGCCAGAGCGTCGGAAATGGGTGCACCGAATGCTGGGTCGAGCCGTCGGGCAGCTCGAGCCGCGGCGCCAGCAGGGCTACATCGGGATGATCCCGAGCGGCTTCGAGAAGGCGTTCTATCGCTCCGGGACGGACCTCGATGTCCTCGTTGGCGGCCGCGATCCAAGGTGTCTGCGTGCGCTCGGCCACCATGTTCACCGCGGTCCCGAACCCCACGTTCTCCTCGCAGGCGATCAGCGAGACCCAGCCGAACCGCTCGCGCACCATCTCCGGCGAGCCGTCGGTGGAGGCGTTGTCCACCACCCACACCTCGATCAGGCCGCTCTCGACGTCCGGCCGGAGCGACTCGAGGGTCCTCGCCAGCAGCTCGCGGAGGTTGGTGGACACGACCGCCACCGCTACCTGCGCGCTCACGTCGGCCTGCGCCCGACCACGAGTAGACGGGCGAGCGTCGGGTGGTGGCGGACCTCCTCGAAGGCCGCGGGCTCGAGACCACAGCGGCCGAGGAGCTCCTCGACCTCGCCGCGCTCATACCAGCGGATGTAGGTCACGCCGTCCTCCTCGAAGTAGCGCCTCGAGCCCTCGATCAGGTCGAAGAGCACGAGGCCGCCGGCCGCCATCTGCCCCGCAAGGTTTGCCAGCGCCCGCTCGAAGGAGGGGAACAGGTGCTTGAAGGTGAGCGAGGACAGCACCGTGTCCACCGGCTCCTCGAGGCGGACCTCCTCTACGTCCCCGTGTACGAACGAGACCGCCTCGCCGGTGAACCTCTGCGAAAGGTGGCGGACGTTCTGCCCGGAGAGGTCGACCCCCGTGTAGCGGGCAAAAGGGAGCCTGCGCTCGATGACGGTCTGGAGCAGGCGCCCGTAGCCGGGACCCACCTCCACGATGTGCCTGTTCTCGCCGAACGCGCCGTAGTGCTCAGCCCGGTCGATGAACGCGCCGCCGGTGAGCTCGACGTCCCAGGTGAGGTTGGCGGTCGGCTCGGCCGCCCGCCACCGGGTGCGGGAGCGCTCCCAGGCCTCCTCGCGCGACTCGTGAAGCGGGGTCTCGAGCGACTCGACCCGGCGCTCGAGCTGGTGGATCCTGCCGTGCAGCTGCGGCAGGCCCAGCAGGGCCGCCATCCGGCGGCGACCCGCCTCCAGGCTGGGCATTCCCGGCATGGCGGGCAAGATAGCGGCGGCGGGTGGCCGCAAGCGCGGCCGAGTTCCGGGGGCGGGGCCCTCGGTGCCATCGGTAGGT
>DASZCV010000142.1:0-4350 GCA_035942755.1 Thermoleophilaceae bacterium | reverse complement strand
AGCCACCCCTCGAGTGCGGTGGCGAGCGCCAGGACGATCGCCGCTATCAACGTGCCCGCCCCGAGAAACGCGACGATGCCGCTTGCGCCGAACATGCCCGCGCCCATCCCCGCCTTCTTGCCCTTTTCCTGCAGCTCGACCTGGGCCAGGCGCATCTCCTGCTTCACCAGCGTCTTCGTCTGCTCGGTGAGCTGCTTCACCAGCTCGCCGATCGGAGCGTCTTCCGGCTTGGACTCGGCTGCGGGGCTCGGTCGTACGGCTCGGTGCGGTGCGGGGGCATCCCATCCCTGCCCCACGTTCGGCGTCGGCGCCTGCTCCGCGGCGGTGCGCTGTCGCGGCTCGGGCACCCTGGCGGGCTGCGGCGTGGAGGCCGGTGCCGGCGGCTCACGCCTCGCCGGCTGCGGGGACCTCGCCGTCTGCGTCCCGGTTGCGCCTCCTCTCATCCTCTCCCAGGCCTCCTGCGGGGTCTCGGGGCGTCCGCGGCGCCCGCCCGAACGTCGTCTCACTCTCATCTGGCTACAGACCTCCTGTGATCGAACCGCTCGCGGGGCGCGTCAGAACCGTCGTCGCCCCGCGAGCCCATGGCCTTGTCTCAGGGTCGAGTATCCCCCGGATCGGCCTCGATCTCCTCCTTGCGCAGTTCCTCGGAGACCGTCTGCTCGTCCACGACCGTCTCCTTGTCGAGCCGCACGCGCTCCTTTGGCACAGCGCGCTTCTCGGTCACGACCTGCTCCTCGTGGAGCACGACCTCGTGCTCCTCCTCGGAGATCGCCGGACCGTCGGTGGCCTCGCCCACGTTGGCATCGGTGATCGGCTCGCGCTCGATGCGGACCTCTTCCCGGCGCACGGGCACGGTCTGCTGCACGTGCTCGGTCACGACGTACTTGCGCAGTCGTGCCCGGCCCCGCTCGCGCTGCGCGGTGCCGACGCGCAGCTCCTCCTCGGAGCGTGTCATGGCCTCGTCGGTGGTCGGGCCGCTCGTGTCGTGGCCGACCGTGGTGTCGCGGTCGCCGGTCGTGTGGCCGATGCCGGTGGCCGTGACCGAGCCCTCAGTGGTGTAGTCGACGCCGTAGTGCCGGAAGAGCTCCGCCTCCTCCTGCTCGGAGAGCTCCTCGTCGGGGTCCATCTTCGGTGCGTCCTTGACCTGCGCCGCCTCGACCTGGACGATCACGTCCTCGCCACTGGGCGATGCGCCGGCGAGCGGTACGAACGACGACTTCCTGCCGAACAGGCCGGTGTTAACGAGTGCCCACTCGGGCCGGTCGGTCTGCTCGTCGAGGTAGAGGGCGTCGATCGTCCCGATCTTCTCTCCGTCTCGATCCTTCAGTGTGCGCCCTTCCCACTCGTAGGCGCTCGTCATGTCTGGCATCGTGCCTCCTCCTCGGGGTTATGAGCGACCACCGCCGCTGAGGGCTCGTCGCTCTTGCGGTCCTTGTAGGTCTACCCGCACGGCGGGTGCCAGAGACGGACGTGTTCAAAGTCTGTTCATGGGAAAGGGTGCGGGCATGGATCAGGCCCCCAAGTACAGGATCGGGGAGCTGGGCTACCGGGTAGGCGTCCGTCCGGAGCTGCTCCGCGCCTGGGAAAGGCGTTATGGATTGCTACGGCCGGCCCGGTCGGAGCGGGGATTTCGCCTCTATTCCGAGGCGGATGAGTGGCGCGTGCGCCTCATGCGGCAGCAACTCCAGCGCGGGTTGTCCGCGGCCGAGGCCGCCCGTGAGGTCGCAGCGATGGAGCGCCAGCGCAGCCCGTCCGAGGACTCCCTCGAGACGCCCGTCGAGCTTGCTCAGGCGCTGGGCAGTGCCCTGGAGGGCTTCGACGAGGAAGGTGCCCACACCGTGCTCGACCGGCTCCTCGGAATCCACGGGCTCGAGCGGGCGATCCGGGACGCGCTGCTGCCCTACCTGCGCGAGCTCGGTGAGCGCTGGGCGCGGGGAGAGCTGAGCGTGGCACAGGAGCACTTCGCCAGCCGGTTGCTCGAGGGACGTCTGCTGGCTCTGGCGCGCGGCTGGAACAAGGGACCCGGCCGCCGTGCGGTCATCGCATGCCCCTCGGGCGAGCAGCACACGCTTCCGCTCGTGTGCTTTGGCCTGGTCCTCCGAAACCACGGCTGGCGCAATGTCTACCTCGGGGGTGACAGCCCGGTGAACACCCTCCACATGGCAGCCGACACGGTCGACGCCGACGTGGTCGTGCTCTCGGCGGTGTCGAGCGAGCGGTTCGTGCCGGTCTTCAAGGAGCTCGGCGCGCTGGCCCGCCGGCGCCCCCTGGCGCTGGGCGGCGCCGGGGCAACGCCCGAGCTTGCCGCGGACCTCGACGCGGAGTGCCTCCACGGCGACCCGGTGAGCGGCGCGGAGGCGCTCTCGCGCCGTTTCGTCACGCGCAGCACTCCGTAGGGCGGCGTGCCACCTGTCGGCCGTGCGCTCCGCACGCATCGATCTCTTCCTCAGGGAACGGGCTGCATCCCGAGCACCTCTCGAAACGCGCTGAGGGACCGGTAGATCTCGCGCCGGTCGACGTCGCGGTGTGTGACCGCACGCAGGCGGCGGGGGCCAAGCGGTGTGACCTGCACGCCCGCGGCCGATAGCCGCCCGGCCACCGTGGGCGCATCGGCCACGCCGAAGATGACGATGTTGGTGTCCACCGAGGCGGGGTCGATCTCCACGCCGGGGAGCTTGTGCAGGCTCTGCGCCAGAAGCCGCGCGTGCTCATGGTCCTCGGCAAGCCCGTCGACGTGATGATCGAGCGCGAACAGGCATGCCGCCGCCAGCATGCCGGACTGGCGAAGGGCGCCGCCCAGCATCTGCTTGTGGCGCCAGGCCTCGTCGATCAGCTCGCGTGAGCCCACGAGCACTGCCCCGGCAGGAGCGCCGAGGCCCTTGCTGAAGTCGATCCAGGCGGTGTCGAAGCCGCGCGCGTAATCGGCCGCCGGGACGCGGGCGGCCACTGCGGCGTTCATCAGGCGCGCGCCGTCGAGGTGGGTGCGTAGGCCGTGGCGCTCGGCTACCTCGAGCACGCCCTCGATCGTCTCGAGCGGCCATACCCGCCCGCCGCCGTGGTTGGTCGTGTTCTCCACGGAGACCAGGCGCGAGCGCGGGGCGTAGCGGTCGCCGGGCGCCCTCACAGCCGCCTCGAGCTGATCCGGGCTGAAGATCCCCGTGGGCGTGTCGAGCTGGCGGGTCATCGCCTGAGCGAGGGTGGCCGGGCTGCCCGCCTCGAAGTTCACCGGGTGGGAGTTGGCCGCCAGGATCGCCTCGTCGCCGCCCGGCCTCACGTGAAGCCTGAAGGCGATGACGTTGCACATGGTGCCGCTCGGCAGGAACAGGCCGGCCTCGTGGTCCAGCAGCTTCGCCACGCGGGCCTCGAGTTCGAGCGTCGTGCGGTCGAGGAAGCGCTGCTCGTCTCCCACCTCCGCTTCTGCCATCGCGCGTCGCATCGCGGTGCTCGGGCGGGTCTGCGTGTCGCTGAAGAGGTTGACGGGCTCCTGCGTCACGGCTGGAGCGCCCGGCGAAGCTCGGCCATCCTCAGCACCGCCCGCGCTGCTTCCTGTCCCTGATGGCACTTGGCGCCCCCAGCGCGCTCCAGCGCCTGGTCCATGTTCTCCACGGTTAGCACCCCGAATGCGCAGGGCACACCGGTGTCCAGCGAGACGCGCGCGATCCCCCCGGCCGCCTGCTCGCAGACGTAGTCGTAGTGGTCGGTCTCGCCGCGAATCACCGCCCCGAGGCAGGCCACGCCCGCATACCGGCCGGAGCCCGCGCAATAGCTGGCAGCCAGCGGCAGCTCGAAGGCTCCTGGCACGTCGTGCACCTCCACAGCCACACCGGCGCCATCGAAAACCTCCGTCGCGCCCTCCACCAGCCGTTCGGCCAAGTCCTCGTAGAAGCGGCCGACGGCGATCGCGTAGGCCTCAGCCACGCTCTGCCTCTGCCTCGTCTTCGCGCTCGCGGTCCTGACGGCGCTCCTCGTGGATCATCTCCTCGTCGAGGGCGAGCCCCTGGTGGTGGAGCAGGTGGCCGAGCCGCTGGGCCTTGGCCCGTAGGTAGCGGAGGTTGTGCTCCCCCGCCTCGTGCTCGATCGGCACCTGGTCGCTCACGTGCAGGCCGTAGCCCTCGAGGCCGACGATCTTCTTCGGATTGTTGGTGAGCAACCGGATCGAGCTGAGGCCGAGGTCCACCAGGATCTGGGCGCCGATGCCGTAGTCGCGCAGGTCGGCGGGCAGGCCGAGCTGGATGTTCGCGTCGACGGTGTCGACGCCATCCTCCTGCAGCTTGTAAGCCCGCAGCTTGTTGAGCAACCCGATGCCCCTGCCCTCCTGGGACAGGTAGAGCAGCACGCCCTGCCCCTCCA
>DASZCV010000141.1:0-4076 GCA_035942755.1 Thermoleophilaceae bacterium | reverse complement strand
ACCTGGTCTACCTGCTGCGCCGGCCGGTCGGCTGGCTCCTGACCGCCACCTTCCTCGCGGTGGCGCTGTCTGGCCCCGTGAACTACCTGAGCGAGCGGATGCGGCGTGGCTTTGCGATCACGCTCGTCTACCTCGGCATGTTGACGGTGCCCTTCGCGCTTGGCGCGCTGATCGTGCCGCCGCTGGTCGAGGAGGGCAACAACCTGGCCGCCAATGCCCCGGAGTACGCGCGGGACATCACGAGGTTCGTCAACGACAACGAGAAGCTGCGAGAGCTCAACGAGGACTACGACGTCACCGAGAAGCTGCAGGAGGAGGCCGGCAGGCTTCCGGGCAAGCTCGGTGGAGCCGCCTCCACGCTTCGGGACGTGGGTGTAGGGATCGTCAACTCGATCTTCGCCCTCGTGACCATCCTGATTCTCACGGCATTCATGCTCGGCGGGGGAAGAGGCTGGATCAATGCGGGGTTGCGATACCTCCCCGAGGACCGCTCGGAGCGCATCGAGCGCGTCCTCGGGCGCGCGGCCAAGGCGGTGGGCAACTACGTGGCGGGCGCACTCGCACAGGCAAGCGTGGCTGGGTTGCTCTCCTACCTGGTGCTGATGATCCTCGGGGTGCCGTTCGCCGCTCCGCTTGCGGTCATCATCTTCTTCCTGGATCTGATCCCCCTGATCGGCGCCACGATCGGAGCGGTGATCGTGGGCATCGTCACGCTGTTCTCCGACTTCCCGACCGACACGATCCTGTGGGTGATCTTCTCGATCGTCTACCAGCAGGTGGAGAACAACCTGATCCAGCCGCAGATCAAGAAGCGCGCGGTGAACATCAATCCGTTCCTCGTGGTGGTCGCGGTGCTGTTCGGGTCCGCCCTCCTCGGTGTGCTGGGCGCCCTGGTCGCGGTACCCGTTGCGGCGTCCATCCAGATCGCGATCCGCGAATACGCCGAGTACCGCGGGATCCGGCCGCGCAGGCAGCCGGAGCCGCCGCCGGAGACCCCACCGTCGTCAGAGGGGCCGCCCGGGGACGACCCCCCGGAAGGAGGACGCCGGCGGCGAAAGTGGCTGCCGAGGAAACGGCCGAAGGGCTCAGGCCCGGCCGAGGGTCCGGCCGCGGCCTAAGGAAAGAGCTAGAGCGCAATCAGCGCTTGCGGCCGCGCAGGAGGGAGAAGGTGGCGGCCACCCCGCCGCCGATCACGAAGCCGGCGGCGGCCGCCCCGATCAGCGCCGCCTGCCGGTTCTCCACGAGCTGGCGGCGCCAGTCGGCCAGTTGGTTGACCTTCGAGCGCAGATCGTTGACCGAGAACGCCAGGTCCTGGCGAGTGGCCTCGATCTGGCTGCGGATCTGCTCGGGGCTGCGGTTTGCGGGCGATCCCGAGGCCATCAGCTCCTCGCCTCCTCGTTCGCTCGGTCGAGTGAGCGCCCGACCTGATCGCGCTCGATGCTCTGCCGCTCCAGCGTCTCGCGCGTGATCTTGGCCTCCTGGATGGCGGCATCAGGGGTGGGCGGGCCGGTTGCCAGCCACTTCTTTGCCTGCAGCCCGGCCAGGACGCCCGCGCCGATGAGGAGCAGCGTGACCAAGCCGAAGCCCACCCAGGGCGGCTGGTCGAGCAGGTCGGTCAAGAACCAGGCGAGCGTGTGCAGGAGCATCACGACCGCGAACACCAGGAAGACTCCAGCCGCTCCCGCCACGGCCGCACCCTTGCCGAGCGTCCTTGCCTTGGCGACGACCTCTGCCTTTGCGAGCTCGATCTCCTGGCGAACCAGCAGCGAGGCCTTCTCGGAGACCTCGGCGACGATCTCCCCGAGGCTCTTCTCAGCGCTGTTGGGGCCGGAAGGGCTCACCGGGCGAGCAACCTCACGATCCCGGCAAGCACGACGCCACCCGCGAAGGCGGCGCCCACGTATAGCTCGGGGCGCTCCTCGAAGGGAGGGGCCGGCGCGGTTGCACCCGCCTGCTCCCCAGCGGCCCCGCCGGTCACGTCGCGCAGGCGGTCTGCGGCCGCTGGGGGCAGCCGGTCTCCCACCGACTGCAGCTTCTCGCCGGTGGCCGCCTTCAGCCGCTCGCCGGCGTCCGGCCCGAGCCGCTCCTCGGCCATCGCCCGGAGCCGCTCCACCAGGCCGGTGAGCTTGGCCAGCGGGGAGTCGCCCTGCACGTCGCCCTGCCCAGGAGAAGCTCCCCCCGTGTTCGCGTCCCGCGCCGAGCTCTCCATCAGGCGTCGGGCGGATCCTCGTTGAACAGCCGCACCCAGATCACCGTCGCGAGCCGGTTGGCCACGATGGAGACGAGGGCGCCGGTGAGCGCCAACAGGCCGGTCCACATCACGCGCTTGACGAGGTCGTTGTCCATCGGAGCATTCAACCAGACACGGCCTGGGCACCGGACTTAGACACTTCCAGGCCGCCGCAGATGGCATCCACGACGAGGCCCTTGGCACGCTCGTACTGCTCCTCGGTCTGCGGCAGCAGATCGAAGATCCACCCGGAGAGCAGTTGCTCTATCGCGCCGTAGAAGCACATCGCAGCGAACTCGGCGGAGATGTCGGGCTTGAAGACACCCTCGCGCCGAGCGGACTCCACTATCTCCGCTATGCCGGCGTAGGCCTCGCGGATCTTCTCCAGGTGGATGCGACCGAATGAGTTGGCGGCGCGCGTGACCTCCACGATGATCACCTTCATCAGGTCCGGCTCGTGGCGGTAGGAGTCGATGATGAAGCTCGCCACCATGTAGAGCTTGTCGCGCGCGGGGACCTCCCCCAGGCGGTCGATCTCGGCGATCGCGTCGAGCATGATCTGCCACCGCTCGAGGAAGAGCTCGTTGAGCATCTCCTCCTTCGAGTCGAAGTAGTGGTAGACGAGGCCGTAGGCCACACCGGCCTCGTCGGCCACATCGGACACGCGGCAGTGGTGAAAGCCCTGCCGTGCGAAGACCGTGATGGCGGCATCGAGTATCAGGCGGCGCTTGTCGACGGGCCCCGAGCGTCGGGAGGCGCCCATCAGGCACTCCCTGTGGGCGTGGGCGCCGGCATGGCACCGGGAGGCAGTTCCGCCTCTTCGGGCCAGCTATACGCGGATGGGACGCGATTGGCCAGGCTCGGCAGCGAGCGCCGTACCTCCTCCTGGCGGGCCAGGTCGAGGTCGGCCGCCACGAAGCACTCCTCGTCGGGTGCGCGCACGAGCACCTCACCCCAGGGGTCCACGATCTGGGAGCCGCCGAAGCTCTCGTTGTCGGGCGGATGGATGCCGATCTGGTCGGCGGCGATCACAAAGGCCTGATTCTCGATGGCCCGTGCGCGGACGAGCACGTCCCAGTGGGCGGCGCCGGTGACCTTCGTGAAGGCGGCCGGAAGCGTCAGCACGCGCGCGCCGCGGATCGCGAGGATCCGGTAGAGCTCTGGAAAGCGCAGGTCGTAGCAGACGCTCATCCCGAGGCTGAGACCGCGCGCCTCGCTGGTCACGAGCTCGAGGCCCGCCTCCTGGGAGGTCGACTCCCGGTACTCCTTCCCGCCCACGGTCACGTCGAACATGTGGATCTTGCGGTAGACGCCCCGCAACTCGCCGTCGGGCCCTACATGCACGGAGGTGTTGCCGAGCTTGTCGTGGCCCTCACGCCGCTCGACGATCGAGCCGGCCACCAGGTCGATACGGAGCTCGCGTGCGGCCTCGCGCGCCCACGTGATCGTGGGGCCATCGAGCGACTCCGCGCCCGCCAGGTAGCCCTCGTGCGTGCCGAGCAGGTTGAACTTCTCCGGGAGCAGCACGAGCTGGGCGCCCGCTGCCGCCGCTGCCCGGGTCAGACGGTCGGCGGTGCCGAGGTTGCGCTCCTTGTCCTCGGTGGAATTGAGCTGAACTGCCGCCGCGCGCATCCCTCTCCCCGGTCGAGCCGTCGTGTTGACTGACGAGTCAATCCAGTGTAACGGCGCCCGGCCGTGCTTGACCGCACCGAGGACGACCGCCGGCCTGCGGGGCCGTGCTGAGCGCGGAGACTCGAATGGGACCTGCGAGGCCCGAAGGCCCCTGGCGGCAGGTTTGGCACAAGCCCTCGTACCACGGTCGAGCCCCCCTTACACCATATTGGGG
>DASZCV010000140.1:0-6813 GCA_035942755.1 Thermoleophilaceae bacterium | reverse complement strand
GTGTGGCCGAGGACCTCGCTGAGGGTCAGGGTAGGCCTGGGTGACGGCGATGTTGCCCCACAGGGCCTGCGCCAGCTCGTAGGCGCTCCGCGGGCTCTGGGCGATCAGGCGGTGGAGGTTCTCGGCCCGGCGGCGGTGCATCGCGAAGCGCTCGTCGATCAGTGAGCGGTGGTCGGTGATCGGATCTCCGTGGCCGGGCAGCACCAGGCCCACGTCCATCTCCCGCGTCTTCGCCATCGATTCCAGGTAGGTGACGAGCGCCTGCGGTCGGCCCTCCGTGCCGTCGCGCGGTCGGGTGATCAGGGGGTTGGAGGAGATGTGGCCCAGCAGGTGGTCGGCCGAGATCAGGATCCTGCGATCGGCGTCGAGGAACACGGTGTCGGTGGGCGAGTGACCGGGGCGGAAGCAGGCCTCGAGCCTGCGGTTGCGGAAGTGGAGCACGTCGCCGTCGCTAAGCACCCGTGTCACGTCGGCGCGAGCTCCCCAGGCTCGGAAGGCCTGAGACACCGCCCGCAGTGCGCTCACCACGTCCTCGGGGATCCCGTGGCGGAGCATCACGTCGCGCGCGAAGTCGTCGTCGGCCTGGGCTTCCTCGGTGAAGCGCTCGACGAAGGGCACGGCTGCGTCGATCGCCGCCACCTCGGCCCCCGAGTGGGAGGCCACGAGCCCAACGAGGCCGAGGTGGTCGATGTGCTGGTGGGTGAGGATCACCAACTCGATGTCCTCGAGCGCATGGCCCAGCGCCGCGATGCCGCGCGTGAGCTCGTCGAACGAGGTTCCCGAGTTCGGGCCCGCGTCAACCAGCGTGAGGGGGTCGTCGTCGATGAGGTAGACATTCACCCGGCCGACCGCGAACGGGGTGGAGATCGCGAGGCGGTGGATCCCGGCCGCGGCCGCCGGGGCGAAGGGGTCGGGCTCGCTCACGCCCGGATCAGGGCGCGCACCTCGTCCCGCTTCTCCTCCATGTGCTCGGGGGAGACCACCGACTCGAGGGTCAGCCGCAGCAGCGGCTCGGTGTTGGACGGTCGCACGTTGAAGTGCCAGTCCTCGTAGTCCACCGACAGGCCGTCGAGGCGATCGGTCTCTCCATCGGAGTAGCGCTCGGCGATCTCCTCCATCTTGCCGTCCTGGTCCTCGACCTCGGAGTTGATCTCCCCCGAGATGAAGTAGCGCTCGCGCAGGGGCGTGAGCAGCTCGCCGAGGCTCTTGTCCTCAACGGACAGCAGCTCGAGGATCAGCAGCGCGGGCAGGGTGCCGGAGTCCGCGCAGTAGAAGTCGCGGAAGTAGTAGTGGCCCGACACCTCTCCGCCGAGCGCAGCCCCCATCTCTCGCATGCGGGTCTTGAAGAACGCGTGGCCGACCCGGTTCACGTGGGACGCGCCGCCGCCCTCCTCGACGACGTCGCGCACCGCGCGGCTGCAGCGCACGTCGTACAGGATCGTCGCGCCGGGCTCCTTGGCGAGCATCGAGCGCGCCAGCAGAGCCGTGAGGAAGTCGCCCTCCACGAAGGCCCCCGTGTCGTCGATGAAGAAGCAGCGGTCGGCGTCGCCGTCCCAGGCGATGCCGAGTTCGGCCTTCTCGGAGAGCACGCGGTCCACGAGCAGGCGGCGGTTCTCCTCGAGCAGCGGGTTGGGCTCGTGGTCCGGGAGGTTGCCGTCGGGCACCCAGTACATCGCCACCTGGTCGAGGGGCAGCGTGTCGAGGATCGGGCCGCACATCTCGCCGGCCATCCCGTTGCCGCCGTCGAGCACCACCTTCATCCGCCGGATGGCCGAGGCGTCGATGTACTCGAGCGCGTCGGAGCGGAAGGGCTCGCCGATGTCCTCTGTGGTGTACTCGCCCGGCTGCTGCACCGGATCGCCGGGGTCACCGGCGGTAACGATCTCGCACAGCTCGCCGATGCCGGAGTCGCCCGAGAGTGCGAGCGCGCCCTCGCGCACGAGCTTTGCCCCCGTGTACTCCTTCGGGTTGTGCGAGGCGGTGCACATCAGGCCGCCGTCGAGCTCCCGTGAGCCCACGGTCCAGTAGAGCATCTCCGTGCCCACCATCCCGATGTCGAGCACCGCGGCGCCCTCGTCGCGCATGCCCTGGGCATAGCGCTCCGACAGCGCGGGCGCCGGGAGGCGCATGTCGCGGCCGAGGGCGAGGCGAAGGTCGCCGGCGGGACGCCCCGAGAGGTCGGAGATGACCCGGGCAAAGCCGCGGCCGATCCGGTAGGCCACCTCCTCGTCGATCTGCTCGCCGTGGACGCCGCGGACGTCGTATGCCTTGAAGATCGAGGGGTCGACCGCCTTCACGTGCCGGGACTCTATTGCTCCCACGCGCCTCTATCATCCCGCCCCCATGGGAGCCCCCGGGCAGGCCGCCGCCGAGCGCAGAGGAGGCCCCGCGACTCTCGACGCAAAGAGGGACGTGCGGCTCTCGATCGTGCTACCGGCGTACAACGAGGAGGACAACGTCGAAGCCGCGATATCCGAGGCCACGGCCGCCGCCGAGCGACTCGTGGCCGAGCACGAGATCGTGGTGGTGGACGACGGCTCATCGGACTCCACCGCCGAGCGCGTCCGAGGCCTCGCCGTCGCCGACCCGCGCATCCGCCTGGTGCAGCACGACGACAACCGGGGCTATGGCGAGGCGCTGCGAAGCGGCTTTCTCTCCAGCCGGCTCGATTTCGTGTTCTTCACCGATGCCGACCTGCAGTTCGACATGGGCGAGCTCGTGCTGCTGCTCCCGTATGCGGGCACGGTGGACGTGGTGGCCGGCTACCGCATCAACCGGCAGGACACGCTGGTGCGCCGGATCAACGCCCATGCGTGGAACTGCCTGGTGCGGGTGCTCTTCTACGTGCCGGTCCGCGACATCGACTGCGCCTTCAAGCTGTTCGACCGGCGGGCGCTGCGGGCGGTGGACATCGAGGCCGTGGGGGCGATGGTGAACACCGAGCTGATGGTCAAGCTTGGTCGCAGCGGGGCGAGCGTGGTCGAGGTGGGGGTCCACCACCGTCCACGGCGCGCGGGAGAGGCGCGGGGAGCGAGCCCACGGGTGATCGCGACCGCCCTCAGGGAGATCCTGCGGATGCGCGGACGCCTGTCCTCGCTCGACGGCCGCGGGCCGTGAGCGGCCCATGCGTGGTCTGCGGCGCTCCTGAGCCGGCACCGCACCTGCGGGTGGCAAGCGCCGACGGGTCTGGCCTCGTGGCCACCACAACCGCGTACGGATCGGCGCCCGCCGACATCGTGCGGTGCGCCGGCTGCGGGCACATGCAGGTGGCCGAGTTCCCGCTCGGCCAGACGCTCGACGAGGCCTACGGCGAGGTGTCGGAAGGCGCCTACCTGGACGAGGAGGCCGGGCAGCGTGCCACGGCCGCCCGGGCGCTTGACCGGATCGAGCGGCACGCCCGGCGCGGCGGGGCGATCTGCGACCTCGGCTGCTGGGTGGGCTTCCTGCTCTCCGAGGCTGCGCGCAGGGGTTGGAGCGCGACGGGAGTTGAGCCATCGAGTTTCGCCGCCGACTTCGCACGGCGGCACCTCGGGCTAGAGGTGCACACGGGAACGCTGGCCACCGTGGACCTGCCGCAGGCCGCCTTCGACTGCGTGGTGATGGGAGACGTGATCGAGCACCTGCCCGATCCCGGGGCAGCGCTCGAACGGGTCGCGCGGCTGCTGCGCCCGGGCGGCGTGCTCTACCTCGCCCTGCCGGACGCCGGCAGCGCAGTGGCGCGCCGGCTGGGGGCCCGCTGGTGGTCGGTGCTGCCCACCCACCTGCAGTACTTCACGCGCGCGAGCCTCGCCCGGCTGCTGAGAGCCCGCGGCTTCACCGTCGAGTGGATGGGCACCGCCCCCAAAGCCTTCACCGTGCGCTACTACCTCGAGCGCCTGAAGGGCTACTCGCCACCGGTGGCGGCCGGGGCCGTAGCCGTAGCGGAGAGGGCCGGGGCGGCCGACCGCCTGGTGTGGCCCGACTTCCGCGATCGGATGGCCGTCGTGGCGCGCGGTCCCGCCTTGTGACAGGGCGGGTCGCCGTGATCGGCGCGGGCATGGCCGGTCTGACCGCCGCCTACGAGCTGGGGAAGGCCGGCGCGCGCTGCGACGTGTACGAGCGGTGGCCGGGGCTCGGAGGGCAGGCCGCCACGCTCGACGTGGGGAACGGCGTGCTGATCGAGCGCTACTACCACCACCTGTTCACGAGCGACCGCCACATCGCGGGCCTCTACCGCGAGCTCTGCATGCCCGATGGGATCGAGTGGCGTCCCTCGAGCGTCGCCTTCTTCGCGGGCGGCGCGAGTCACCCGTTCTCCACGCCGCTCGACCTCCTGCGCTTCTCCCCGATGACCCCGCTCTCGCGGGTGCGCCTGGGGGCTGCCGTGCTGAACCTCCAGTACCGCCACCGTGACGTGTCGCCGTTCGAGGACATCACGGCCAAGGAGTGGATCTTGCGCTCCGTGGGGCGCAGCGGCTGGGAGGCGATGTGGGGTCCGCTGCTGCGGGGCAAGTTCGGCGACCGCGCCGAGGACATCTCGATGGCGTGGCTGTGGAGCAAGCTCACCCTTCGCCGTCAGGTGAAGGGACAGGAGGCGCGTGGCGAGGTGCTCGGGTACCCGCGCGGCAGCTTCGAGCCGCTCTTCCGGGCGCTTGCCGGGGCGATCGAGGAGCGCGAGGGAAGGGTGCTGATCGACCGTCCCGCCGCCCGCATCGCCCGGGCGGCCGGGGGCGGCTTCGAGCTGACGCCGGCCGCCGCCGACTCCTTTCGCCGCGGGCACGACCCGCGGCGCTTCCACCCGGACGGCCAGCCAGAGCGCTACGACGCGGTGCTCGCCACGGTACCCAACGACGTCTTCGAGGCGCTGCTCGACCCCGGCTTGGTCGAGGGGGTGGGGGAGGCGTACCTGGCAGGGTTGCGCTCGATCGAGTATCACGCGGCGCTGTGCCTGGTGCTCGAGCTCGACCGGCAGTTCTCCCCCTACTACTGGACCAACGTGGGCGACCGCGAGCTGCCCTTCGTGGGCCTTGTGGAGCAGACCAACTTCGTCGAGCCCGAGCGCTACGGCGGGCGTCGCTTCCTCTATGTGGCCAACTACACCGCCCAGGGAGACCCGCTGCTCGCGCTTACACCCGACGAGCTGCTCGAGCGCTACGAGCCCGGGCTGCGAAAGGTGAACCGCGCCTTCTCGCGCGACTGGGTCAGGCAGCGGTGGCTCTTTCTCGAGCCCTCGGCCCAGCCGATCGTGACCGTGGGCTACGGGCGCCGCATCCCGCCGCTCGAGACCGGCGTGCCGGGGCTCGTGCTGGCCAACACGACGCAGGTCTACCCGGAGGATCGTGGCACCAACTACGCCGTCCGGCTGGGCCAGGACGCTGCCCGCGCGGTGCAAGCGCGCCTCGCCGGGCGCTGAACGGCCCGTTTTTCGCTTCCGGGCCCGGGTAGACCGCCCGCATCGTCTGAGAGAGGAGCGAAGATGGCGAGCGTGATCGAGGCGGTCGAGGTGGAGGTCCCCGTGAGGACCGCGTACAACCAGTGGACCCAGTTCGAGGAGTTCCCTCTGTTCATGGAGGGCGTCAAGGCGGTGCGCCAGATCGACGACACCCACCTGCGGTGGACCGCCGAGGTGGCGGGCCGCACGAAGGAATGGGAGGCCGAGGTCACAGAGCAGCAGCCCGACGAGCGGGTGGCATGGAGAAGCCAGACCGGCGCCGACAACGCGGGCGTGGTCACCTTCCACAAGCTCGACGAAAGCCGGTCGCGCGTCACGGTCCAGATCGAGGCGGAGCCCGACGGCGCGATCGAGGCGGCAGGCGATGCTCTCGGGATGCTCGAGCGCCGGGTCAAGGGTGACCTCGAGCGCTTCAAGCGGTTCGTCGAGACCCGCGGCTCGGAGACTGGCACTTGGCGCGGCGAGGTGGAGCAGGGCCCCGCGGGCTAGCCGGCGGCGTGGTCGCGCTCTACACGTCCCTCGGCCAGCGAGCGAAGCCTGCGCAGGGATTCTCCGTTGCGAAGGCGGATCAGGGCGTGCACCGGAGGCGGCGTGAGGATCCCCGCCAGCGGCAGGTCCAGGTCCTCGATCATCGTCACGAGGCTCCCGGCTGGGTGTGGCTGGATGAGGATCTCCACACGCGCCACGCCGAGGGGGCGGCTCTTCGCTCGCAGCACGAGCCGCGACGGTGGCTCGCTGTGGAGCACCTCCGTGTGGTCTGCGAGCGTCAGCGGCTGGAAGCCCACCCGGTGCTCGAATCGCGATCCGGGGGCCGGCCAGTCGTCGTCCCACGCACGGATCTCGCTCGAGCCGACCACCCAGTACGCGTAGTGCTGCGGCTCTGAGAGCACCTCCCACACCGTCTCCGGCGGCGCCGCAGTCACAAGCTGGCTGCGGCTCATGGGGTCACACCCCCAACGCCCGGCGCGTGGATGCGAGCGCCTCCTCGGAGGTGAACTCCGGCCTCCAGCCGAGCTCTCGCTGTGCGCGCGACGTGTCGAGCTCGACCGGATCGGCGAGAAGCTTCACCCATCCGAGAGAGGGCGCGAGGTACGGCAGCCTCGCGGCCATCCCGAGGCCCGTGCGGGTCACGACGCTCGGTACCGGCAGCGTGCGCAGCCCCAGCAGGCGCGGGACCTCCGAGGGCTCGACGGTGCCGCCGCCCGCCAGGTTGTAGATCGCGCCGCTCTTGCCGGTGGTGATCGACCGGTGGATGGCCTGACCGACGTCGCGCTCGTGGACGAACTGAAGCGGAGCCGGAAGACCGGGGACGGCGGGGCGAAGGCCCGCCGCTCCCGCGATCGTGATCAGCGCGCCGGCGGCTCCGGCCAGCGCCTGGGGAA
>DASZCV010000139.1:0-5062 GCA_035942755.1 Thermoleophilaceae bacterium | reverse complement strand
CTGTACGACGAGGGACAGCTCGTGCTGGTCTTCCCGGAGGGACGCAAGGGCACCGAGAAGCTCTACAAGGACCGCTACCGGCTGCGCCGATTCGGACGGGGCGGCTTCGTGGAGGCGGCCATGCGGGCCCGCGCGCCGATCGTGCCGGTGTGTGTCGTGGGAGCCGAGGAGGCCCAGCCGGTATTCGCCCAGTCGAAGCTGCTGAAGCGCCTGACCGGACTGATCTACGTACCGCTCACGCCCACCTTTCCGCACCTGGGCCCGGTCGGCATGCTCGCCTACCTCCCCGCCAAGTTCAAGCTCCGCTTCCTCGAGCCCATCCACTTCGAGGAGGAGGGGTTGCACGAGGACAAGGCGCTCGTGCAGACCACCGCTCACGATATCCGCGCCCGCATCCAGGAGAACCTGTTCGAGATGATCGCCAAGCGCAAATCCGTCTGGTTCGGGTAGGCGAGGCGATGCCGTCCAAGCGGGTCCTGATCACGGGTCTCTCCACCTACTGGGGCGGGCGCCTGGCGCTGGCGCTCGAGGGGGATCCGTCGATCGAGGCGATCGTGGGCGTGGACAACGAGGAGCCGAGCGTCGAGCTCGACCGCACGGAGTACGTGAAGGTGGGCGCACAGCACGCCCTGCTGCGGCGCATCGTCGAGGCCGCGGAGATCGACACGGTGGTGGACACCCGCCTGGTCGTGGACTCGAGTACCACCTCTTCGCGCAACGCCCACGAGAACAACGTGATCGGCACGATGAACATCCTTGCGGCCTGCAGCGGGACCAGCTGCTGCGTGCGCAAGTTCATCTTCAAGTCCTCCACCCACTTCTACGGATCAGAGCAGGACGACCCCGCCTTCTTCGACGAGACGATGGGCCGCCCCCACGCGCCCCGCACGCCGATCGAGCGGGACATCCTCGAGGCGGAGTCCTCCGTGGCGGAGTTCGCCGACAAGAACCCGGGCGTGACGGTCACTATCCTGCGCTTCGCCAACGTGCTGGGACCAGACGTGCGCACCTCGCACATCGACCTCTTCTCGCTCCCGGCGGTGCCGATGATCCTTGGCTTCGACCCCCGCTACCAGTTCGTGCACGAGGACGATGTCGTTCACGGGCTCGAGCACGTGGTGCAGCGCCAGCTTCCCGGCGTGTTCAACCTGGCGGCCGACGGGGTGCTCACGCTCACGGAGGTGGCGGGGCTGCTGGGCAAGCCCTATGCGCCGATCCTCCCCCCGTGGGGAACGGGTCTGGCGGCGGGGCTCGCGGGCCGGCTCGGGGTGAAGATCCCGGCGGAGATGCTCAATCAGCTGCGGTTCGGCCGCGGGGTGGACAACAGGCGGCTGAAGGCGTGTGGGTTCGAGTACGGCTACACGAGTCGCGAGGCGGTCCTCAAGCTCGGCGAGCACCTGCGCCTGCATCCGCTCCTCCGAAGCAGCGCCGAGCCCTACCGCTACGAGCGTGAGGTCGAGGAGTTCCTGCGCTGGAGCCCCAATGTGCGTAGCTCGAGGCTCGAGGACAGCGGCGGGCTGACCCGCGAGCAGCTCGTCGAGCTCCAGCGGCTGCTGTCCGCGTACGACCCCCCGAAGGACCCCGGGGTCGCGATCGGGGCCGCGTGCCGCGATGACGGGCACGAGGAGCGAGACGGCAGGTCAGACGGCGTGCGGGAGTCCGAGCCAGAGCCTCAGCCACAGTCAAAGCCCCGCCGCCCATCGCCTCCGCTCGCCGAGGTTCCGCCCCCGTCGCCTCCGGTGGACCACTACGACGACCTCGGCTCGGAGGAGATCATCTCCCTGCTCGGATCCCTCGACGGCGAGGCCCTCACCGCGCTGCGCGAACACGAGCGCGCGCACCGCGGGCGTGAGTCGGTCATCGGCGCGATCGACTCCGTTCTGGCCCGTCAGGCGGCCGCCGGCCACTGACCGGGCAGGAGTCCGTCTTCGGGCGCGGGCGCATAGCCACTCGCAAGGGTGGTTGCAACAGCACGATTGGGCTACGCCGCAGCGGGTAGGAGGTCTACAATCGGTCGGCGCGCCGCCCCTGGGCACGAGGTCCGCCGGTACAAGCACCCGCCGGGCACGAGCACCTGTCGGGCAGCGTGCACCCGCCGGACCCAGCACCCGAAGGGCCCCGGTACCCGCACGGCACAAGCACCCATGGGACAAAAGTCATTCATAGCCATCGCCCTCATCGTGGTCACGCTCCTTCTCGGGGCGGTGGCCGCCTACGCCTATGACTCCTCGAACGAGGACCGGATCGCCAACGGGGTATCCGTGGCGGGCGTGGACGTTGGGGGGTTAAGCCCCGAAGAAGCGCGAGTCAGGGTGAAGCGCCAGGTGGCCGATCGCCTGGAGCAGCCCGTCACCGTGACCCAGGGGCAGAAGCGCTTCGTGCTGTCGGCGGAGGAGGCCCGCCTGCGGACCGACGTCGGCGGCATGGTGGACAAGGCACTCGAGGCAAGCCGCCAGGGCAACATCTTCAGCCGCGTGGCGCGTGACGTGACCGGCGGTGAGGAGGACGCCCGGGTGCGGATCCGGGTGAGCTACTCGAAGGCCGCAGCGGCTCGTCTGGTGGCCCGGGTGCGGAAGGGCGTCGACCGCCCCGCCCAAGACGCCAAGCTCAACTTTCCCAGCCTGACGCAGGTGAGCGAGAAGGACGGCTCGAAGCTCGAGGCCGCAAAGCTCGAGCGGCAGGTGAAGAGCGCCCTGCTCACACCGGGTGGCCGGCGCGAGATCGAGGCGCCCACGGTGGTCACGAAGCCGAAGGTGACCCGGGACCAGCTGGCATCGCGCTATCCGGCGGTACTCATCATCGATCGAGGCGCCTTCCAGCTGCGTTTCTACAGGAACCTGAAGCTAGCCAAGACCTACAAGATCGCCGTGGGGCAGGTGGGCCTCGAGACGCCCGCGGGGCTCTACCGGATCCAGAACAAGGCGGTGAACGCGGCATGGAGCGTGCCGAACTCCGCGTGGGCCGGCAGCCTGGCAGGTACGGTCATTCCCGGTGGCGCTCCCAACAACCCGCTCAAGGCGCGCTGGATGGGCATCTTCGATGGCGCCGGCATCCACGGCACCGACCAGGTGGGCTCGCTCGGCACCGCTGCCTCCCACGGTTGCGTGAGGATGGCCATCCCGGACGTGATCGAGCTCTACGACAAGGTCGAGGTACAGACCCCGGTCTACATCGCCTAGCGCGGCGGCCGGACCCGGATTTCGTCCTTCGGCACCGGTTCCCAGCCGGCCTCTTCCAGGGAGGCGTGCCGTTCGGTGTGGCGAAAGCAGAGGGTGCCTATGAACACTCCCCGCTCTCGCTTGCGCAGCACGGCGTACCACATCGTCGACGCATCCGAGGGCCCCTGGATCGGGTGCCACGGCCGCTGGGGGGTCTCCTCGACGTCGGCCATGCCCGCGTCCACGAGCTGCCGACGGGTGGCCACCCGTCCATCCTGAGTGTTGACGAAGAACACCGACACGCAGGCGGTCAAGCCTACTTGGGCGCGCGCGCTGCGCGACTTCGACACGGCGCTGCGCACGCAGGGCATGGCGGAGAAGACCCGCCGGGCCTACGGCGTGGACCTCGGGCAGCTCGCCCAATGGGCGTCAGGACATGAGCTCGACCCCGGGCAGCTCGACTACCGTCGGCTGCGCCGCTTCGCCGGGGTGCTGTCCGAGCGGGGGGCCTCCAAGTCCACGGTGGCTCGCAAGCTGGCGGCGATCCGGTCCTTCTACAGGGTGCTCGTCCAGCGCGCCGAGCTCGAGGCCAGTCCCGCCGACCTGGTGTCGAGTCCCAAGCGCGACTCCTACCTCCCCGCGGTATTGAAGGAAGGGGAGGTGGCCTCGATGCTCGACGGCATGCCCGCCTCTTCGCCGTTGCTCCTGCGCGACCGGGCGATGCTGGAGCTTGCCTACTCGGCCGGCCTGCGGGCGGAGGAGCTCGTGAACCTGGACGTGACGAGCCTCGACCGCGATGCCGAGCAGCTGCGAGTGGACGGCAAGGGGCAGAGGACGAGAATGGTGCCGGCCGGTGAACCGGCCTGGAAGGCGCTCGACGCCTACCTGGAACGCGGCCGGCCCGCGCTGGCCGGCATCGCCGATGAGCCGGCGCTGCTGCTCTCCAAGGGCGGCAGGCGGCTCTCCACGTCAGATGTCCGTCGCAGGCTCGCGCTGGCCGTGCGCCGTGCCGCCGTCCAGTCCGGCGTGTCACCGCACACGCTGCGGCACTCCTTCGCGACGCACCTGCTCGAGGGGGGTGCTGACCTCCGCGCGATCCAGGAGCTACTCGGGCATGCCTCGATAAGCACGACTCAGACCTACACTCGGGTAGAGTCGCAGCGGCTGAAGCAAGCCTATGCGCGGGCACATCCCCGCGCCTGAGGACAGGGATGGCATTGGAGACCAACGTCAAGGCGATCGAGCTAAAGGACCTCTGGCGCCGCTACAAGGACGACGGCGACGAGAGAGCCCGCGAGCGTCTGGTGCTCGCCTACGCCCCGCTCGTCAAGTACGTGGCGGGACGAATGTCGAGCGGCCTGCCGGCGCACGTCGAGGAGGCGGACCTCATCTCCTATGGGCTCCTCGGGCTCATCTCGGCGATCGAGCGCTTCGATCCCGGCCGCGACATCCGCTTCGAGACCTTCGCGATCACCCGCGTCAAGGGGTCGATCATCGACGAGCTGCGCTCGCTGGACTGGGTGCCGCGCTCGGTTCGCGCCAAGGCCCGCGAGATCGAACGTACGAACGCCAAGCTCGAGCATCAGCTCCACCGCGCGCCGACCGACCAGGAGATGGCGGATGCGCTCGGCGTGTCCATGGACGAGTTCCAGGAGTCGCTGGTGAAGATCTCGAACTCGTCGGTCGTCGCCCTCGACGAGCTCTGGACCGTCTCCGACTCATCCGGCGACACGGTGTCGCTGCTGGACACGATCCAGGACCCCGCCGCGGTGGATCCCTCTCGCGAGCTGGACCTGACCGACATGAAGGATCGCCTCGCCGATGCCATCGCGCGCCTCCCCGAGCGGGAGAAGCTCGTCGTGGCGCTCTACTACTACGAGAACCTGACGCTGCGCGAGATCGGC
>DASZCV010000138.1:0-10709 GCA_035942755.1 Thermoleophilaceae bacterium | reverse complement strand
CGGCTCGGTCGACGCGGGCATGATCGGCGCGTTCGTGCTGTTCGGCGTTCCCAGCGGAATAGTCTTCCCGGCGGTGCTCACCTACCGGGTGATCGCCTTCTGGCTGCCCATCCCGCCGGGGCTCGTGGCTTACTTTCAGCTGCGCCGCACCGTGGCGCGCTGGGAAGAGGAGCGGGGCATCTATACTTCAAAAAGTAAAGTAACAGCGGAGGCAACGTGAGCGACAACGGAAGCGAAGCGAAGATCGAGAACGTGATCATCATCGGGAGCGGTCCCGCGGGCTACACCGCGGCGCTCTACACCTCGCGCGCCGACCTCGAGCCGCTCGTGATCGAAGGCTTCCGGTGGGGCGGACTGCTCCAGCAGACCACCGACGTGGAGAACTACCCCGGCTACCCCGAGGGCGTGATGGGGCCCGAGATGATGCAGCAGTTCCGTGACCAGGCGGAGCGCTTCGGAACCCGCTTCGTCACCGACGACGTCGACCGGGTCGAGCTGTCCAAGGACGGCGGCATTCACCGGGTCTTTGTGAGGGACGACGAGTACCTGGCCAAGACCGTGATCCTGGCAATGGGCGCAGAGCCCAAGAAGCTGGGCGTGCCCGGAGAGGAGGAGCTCTCCTCGCGCGGAGTGTCCTACTGCGCCACCTGCGACGCCTCCTTCTACCGCGACAAGCCCACGATCGTGGTCGGAGGCGGAGACACTGCGATGGAGGACGCCACCTTCCTCGCCAAGTTCGCCAAGGACGTGAAGGTCGTCCACCGCCGCGACCAGTTCCGCGCGTCGGCGATCATGCTCGACCGTGCCCGCGGGGCGGACAACATCGAGCTGCTCACCCCCTACACGGTCGAGCGCTTCGAGGCCGGCGAGAACGGCTCGCTCAGCCGCGCGGTGCTGAGCGACACGAACGGGGGCGAGCAGCGGGTCGTGGACATCGAAGGCGCCTTCATAGCCGTCGGGCACCGGCCCAACTCCGAAATAGTGGATGGTCAGATCGATATGGACGAGAACGGCTACGTGCTGGTGGAGGGCCGCTCGACACACACCAACCTGAAGGGTGTCTTCGCCGCCGGCGACCTCGTGGACCACACCTACAGGCAGGCGGTCACTGCGGCGGGCTCGGGTTGTGCCGCCGCCCTCGACGCCGAGGCCTACCTGCGCGACAGCCCGCCCGACCCGGAGGCGCACTGGGCGCCGGACCCGGCAAAGGTCGAGGCCGCGGCCGAGCAGCAGGGGTAGTGGACCGGGGGGTCCCGCCCCCGGACCCCCGGCGGCAGTGACCCTACGGCCACCCGCGACCGTTTCAACCCTGGCGCCCGGAGCGGATCGGGGGCGCCCTCGCCGGAGCCGTCGGAGACCGCACCGGCGCGTTGGCGCCCCTCGCGGGAGCCGTCGGAGACCCGAGCGGCGCGGGGGTTCCGGGGGGCGCGAGCCCCCCGGCCCATCACCTTCGGCAGGTGGTCACGGGCCGGTCGACGGTGACCACCCGGCCGTCGCGGGTGACCACCCGCGCCCGTACACGCAGCTCGCGGCCGGCGGGGAGGCGGCTGGGCCTTACGTCTGCACTGAAGGGAGATCGCCGTGAGGCAGCCAGCCGGCGCCGACCGAGGAGGTACTTGACGCGCTCGACCCGCGAGCGCTCGCGCCCCGCGAGCCCCAGCCGCAGGCCGCGGGCCACGCAGGTCTGGTTGCGGCGCGCCGGCCTCCTGCCCTTCTTGCGCGCCGGCTCGAGCTCGCGCAAGGCCAGCCGCACCGACGGCCTGCCCGCGTTGCAGCGGCTGCCCGCGCAACGCTTGAGCGATCGCAGGCGCCGCGCCAGCAGCTGCCGTACGGGCGCGTACAGAAGGCTGTCCTCCAGGTTGCGCAACTCATAGGGGTCCACTTGTAGGTCGTACAGCTCGGTCTCGCCCGTGGTCCCGTGCTCCACGTAGAGGAAGCGGTTGTTGCGCAGGGCCCTGAACATGGGCACGCTGTTCACGCCCCGGCCGTTCTCGATCACGAGCTCCCGGCCGGTCTCGAAGGTGGGGTCACGCGTGAGCTCCAGCAGGGACCGCCCGTCCACGACCCGCCCCGGCGTGGCGCCGGCCGCCTCGAGAATGGTGGGGGCGAGGTCGATGTTGCCCACCATCTGGCGTAGCCGCCTGTTGGGCGGCACCCCCGGCCCGCGCATCACCAGCGGCACGCGCAGGCCCGGCTCGTAGGGCAGGATCTTCTCCGAGCGCACGCGGTGCTCGCCGTGGAAGAACCCATTGTCCGAGGTGTAGATGATGAGCGTGTTCTCGAGCTCACCGGAGCGCGAGAGCGCCGCCAGCACATTGCCCACCGCGTCGTCCACGGACAGGAGCGACTCGAGCTCCTGCTGGTAGTTCTCCTGGACGGCCGCGAAGATCTCGCCCCGGATCCTGCCGCGGTCGGCCACGATCTGCGGCTTGTCGTAGACGTTGCCCTCGTCGAAGTTGGGTGGTCGCGGAAGCGGGGCCCGCGAGAAGAAATCACGGTGCCGCGGGGCAGGCGATGGCGTGCGCAGCCCGACGGGATCGTCGGGGTCGCGCGGCGAGCCGCTGTGTGGGGCGGGGAACGTGAGCGAGAGAAAGAAGGGCTGACGTGAGGGGGCCGCGCGATCGATCAGCTTGGAGGCGCGGCGGCCGAGGAAGTCGGTCTGGAACTCGCCCGGGTTGTCTGGGCCGGGCTCCCTTGAGATCACCCCGTTCTCGTTCATCCGCCACTCCGCGAAGTTGAACGTGTACGGGTCGATCGTGGAGTGCCAGTCGCTCCAGCCCGGCGGGATCTCCGTGAGGTCCGGGTTCTGCGTGCCGTAGCCGTTCAGGTACCGGCCCACGTGGATCGTGCGGTACCCGGACTGCTGCAGCCAGACGGGCAGCGTGTTCGTGTTGTCGAGCCGCACGTAGCCGCCGAAGGGCCCCGCGTTGTGGATCACCCCGTGGTTGTGGGAGTACTGACCTGTCAGGTAGGTGGCGCGCGAGGGACAGCAGAGGGGATAGGTCGAGATGGCCTGTGAGAAGGTGGTACCCGCCCTCCGGATCCCGAGGTTCAGGTTCCTCATGACCTTCATCGAGTGAACCGTCTGATCGTCGGTCATGATGACGACGATGTTCGGGCGCGGGTCCAGCTGGGCCGGGCGCGTCGGAGCGGCGGCCGCGGGGGCCGCCGTGCAAAGGAGGGCCGCCGCCGCGGCGAGGAGGGCCTGTCTCGGTGAGCGCGTCATGAGAGAGGAGATGGTTGCAGGCAACACGGTGTGGGGCCGCCGGTTGCGGCCGTGCGGTCGTGTGATGCCCGCCGGGAGGGCGGCGCCGGTCGATGAGCGAGTCCCCGGGCCGCGGTCGTGAAGGAGTCCGGGAGCCCGGCCCCGGTGCCCGCCACCGCACTCGTGCTGGCGGCAGTGGCCTCGGTGCAGGTGGGGGCCTCGCTTGCCAAGGGACTCTTCGATGACATCGGTCCGGGGGGCGCCGTCTTCCTGAGGGTGGCGCTCGCCGCAGCTGTGCTCGCGGTGCTGTGGCGCCCGAGCCTTCGCGGGCGCGCGCGCGGCGAATGGGTCCTCGTCGCTGCATTCGGGATGTCGCTGGCGGGCATGAACTTCGCCTTCTACTCAGCGCTCGACAGGATTCCCCTGGGTGTGGCGGTAACGCTTGAGTTCGTGGGGCCGCTGGGAGTGGCGGTCGCGCTCTCGCGGCGTGCCATCGACCTCGTGTGGGTCTGCCTGGCCGCCGCGGGAATCCTGCTGCTGGCCGACCTGGAGGGTGGAGGAAGGGATCCGGCCGGCATGGCGCTCGCCTTCCTCGCGGGCGCGTTCTGGGCGGCCTACATCCTGCTCGGGGCGCGGGTAGGGCAGAGGTTCCCGGGTGGCGGGGGGCTGGCGATGGCCCTCCTGCTCGCCGCCGTCTTCCTCCTGCCCGTCGGGGTGGCTCAAGGCGGATCCGAGTTGCTCGACCCCACCGCTCTGGGGCTCGGGCTGGTGGTGGCGATGCTCTCCTCGGCCATCCCCTACTCGCTGGAGCTGGAAGCGCTGCGCCGGCTGCCCGCGCGCGTGTTCGGGGTGCTCATGAGCCTCGAGCCGGCCATGGCGGCGCTTGCCGGCTTCGTCGTGCTCGGGGAGATCCTCGATGCGCGTGAGCTGGCGGGCATCGGCCTCGTGGCCGTCGCGAGCGCCGGGGCGGCACGCGCATCGCGGGCCGCTCCTCCGCCGCGCGACTGACCGCGGATCCGAGCCGCGCGTCGCCCGAGCTGCGCTCGTCGCCTCCGGTGCGGACGGCTGGACAAGCCACGCCCCGCGCTCTGGCGGGAGCGCGAGTGAACGATCAACGGCGCCAGAGGCCCACGAACTGTTCACTCGGCCCGCAGGCGCACCTCCCTCGCCGGAGGCCTCAGCGCAGGTAGATCGGGTTGGAGAGGATCCAGGTGCGCTCCGCCCCGAAGGCCTCGAGGCGCGCCTCCACGCGGTAGACCCCCGGTCCCGGCGCCTGCTCGACGAGCGCCTGCCCTGTGGAGCGGGCGAGCTCTCGCCCGTCATGGAGCAGGCGCACCCGTGCCGGGCGGGGCAGGGACACATGCAGGTGCCAGTGGCCGGAGTGGGCGGGCGCCTCCGCACCCATCGCCAGCTCGGCGCCCTCCCGTGAGGCCCGGAAGTGAAAGCCGCGGGCCGGCGCGAGCGCGTGGGCCGCGATGTAGCAGCGGCCCTCGCGCAACGCGGTGTAGACCTGCCGGCTGTCGTGCTCGAGGTCGCCGGTGAGGGGCTCGTCGGTGAGCACGTGGGTTCGCAGCTGGCGAAACGAGCGCTCGTAGCCCATGACGCGGATCACGCGCCCGCGGACCCGCTTGCCGAACTGGTGCGCGTCGAGGCCCCCGATTCCCACCACTCGTCGCCTCGCGCCCAGGCGATCCCACTCCTCGAGGTTGCGCCGGGGCGGGTGGGTCACGTAGCGCTCGGGACGCGCGATGAACCGCAGCGCCTCTCGCAGGCTCGGCACGGTCTGGCCGTTGTCGCTGAGAAAGCTCCAGACCTCGATGCCGTCGAGGCACTCGAGGTCGTCCCATCTCATCGAGACCCCCAGCGAGCGGTAGCGGCTGAAGCGCCGCGATCCCTCGGAGAACGGGTGGGCGGCCACGCCGAGCCCTCCGGCGCCGCGCACCGCCTGCGCGATCTGCGCCGGGCTGAGCCCGGCGTGACGGATCACGCCGGGGGTGTCGAAGGCGAGCATGTGGTTGCGATTGCGCGGCGAGACCTCGTGGCCCACCAGCACCAGCACTGAGCCGTGGTAGCCCTCCTCGCCACGGCGCCGCGCCCCGAGGCTGTCGTGGTCGGTGAGCAGGACCACCTCGGCGCCGGCCCGCTCGGCCGCGCGCGCGATCTCGGGCACGGTGCCGGTGCCATCCGAGTAGGTGGAGTGCACGTGCACCACACAGGAGAGATCGTGGAGCTCCGGCACACGACCGAGCCTAGCTCTCGGCATGGGTACCCTTCCCGCCGATGGCGGCCGTCGAGAACCCGGAGCGCGTGGGCCTGCGCCCCTTCCACGAGTTCGACGAGGCCAACGCAACCTGGCCGCGGGGGGACCGGCTGGAAGCCATCCGAACCGCGGCGGATGACTTTCGCCGGCGCTTCAAGGGGCAGGGCCAGGTCCGCGCGGTCCGCACGGTGGATCTGGTGAGCGCCGGCTATCCCACCCGCTACGCCTTCGGCGGTGCGGCCAGGGGAGGCCCGAACCCATACGTGAACATCCTGAACCGCCTGGTGGTCGTGCAGTTCGAGGACTTCGAGGGAAGCTCGCGAACGCTCTGCTGGGAGCCGACGGTGCCGGAGGGCTCGAGCGAGGCCCCGTTCTACGCGCAGCTCATCGAGCGCTACGGCGAGTGGCTCGCCCAGCATGTTCTGGCCAACCGGTACAACACGGTCGAGGGGGCGCTCTCGCAGTGCCGCCTGACCCCCGGCGACGTGGACTTCGTGGCCTTCGACCACCTGCACGTCCAGGACATGCGGATCCTGATGGGCACGACGCGGCCGGTGGAGGGCGAGTACGAGCCGCGCAAGCCGGTCTTTCCCAACGCCAGCTTCCTATGCCAGCGCAAGGAAGTGGACACGCTGCGCTCGCCGCATCCGATGCAGTGGGCGTGGTACGTGCCCGGCGGGATGGACCACGTGATCGAGGACAACCTGGTGCTGATCGACGGTGACCTCGAGCTTGGCGTCGGCATCGCGCTCGTTTCCACCCCGGGCCACACGGACGGCAACCAGTCGCTCGTGGTGAACACCCCCGACGGGGTGTGGGTGTCCTCCGAGAACGGCGTGGCGGCCGACAACTGGCATCCGCACCTGTCCAAGATCCCGGGGGTGCGCAAGGAGGCGGAGCTGATGGGCCGCGAGGTGATCCTCAACTCCAACACGCTCGAGGACTCGATCGATCAGTACGACTCGATGGTCAAGGAGAAGGCCCTGGCGGATCCCAACCGCGCCGATCCGCGCTGGATGAACGTCTTTCCCTCCTCGGAGCTACCCCCGTGGAAGCGCCAATGGCCGATCGTGCCGAGCTTCACCTACGGGGGCATGAACTACGGCAGGATCGAGCCGGCCGCCTGATAGGACGCGTCGCGGGGCACCTCGTCGCATAAGCCCCCCTAGTACCGTTCCCGCGGTGGACCACCCGGACAGCTTCGGCGCGCGAGCCACTTTCGACGCGGGCGGGGAGAGCTTCGAGGTCTTCCGCCTCGCCTCCCTGCAGTCGAGGTTCGACGTGGCGGCGCTGCCCTACTCGCTGAAGATCCTGCTGGAGAACCTGCTTCGCAACGAGGACGGAGAGAGCGTCACGGCGCAGTCGATCGAGACCGTGGCCGGGTGGTCGCCGGCCGACGAGCCCTCGAAGGAGATCGCCTTCACGCCCAGTCGCGTGCTGATGCAGGACTTCACTGGAGTGCCCGCGATCGTGGATCTGGCAGCCATGCGTGACGCCATGGACGACCTGGCGGGGGACCCGGCACGGATCAACCCGCTCGTGCCCGTCGAGCTCGTGATCGACCACTCGATCCAGGTGGACTCGTTCGCCGAGCGCTTCGCCTTCGAGAAGAACTCGGAGCTCGAGTTCGCGCGCAACGAGGAGCGCTACGCCTTCCTGCGCTGGGGGCAGACCGCGTTCGACGGGCTGTCGGTGGTTCCGCCCAACACCGGCATCTGCCATCAGGTGAACCTGGAGTACCTGGCCACCGTGGTCACGGCGCGCGCCGGGCAGGCGTTTCCCGACACGCTCGTGGGAACCGACTCGCACACCACGATGATCAACGGGCTCGGCGTGCTCGGGTGGGGAGTCGGCGGGATCGAGGCCGAAGCGGCCATGCTCGGGCAGCCGGTTTCGATGCTGCTGCCCCAGGTGGTCGGGTTTCGGCTCGAGGGGGCCCTACCGGAGGGCTCCACGGCGACCGACCTGGTACTCACCGTGACCCAGATGCTGCGGGCCCGCGGGGTGGTCGGCAGGTTCGTCGAGTTCTTCGGGCCGGGCCTCGCCGCCCTTCCCCTCGCCGACCGCGCCACCATCGGCAACATGGCCCCGGAGTACGGCGCCACGTGCGGCATCTTCCCGATCGACGCCGAGACGCTCCGCTACTTGGAGTTCTCCGGCCGGCCCACCGGGCAGGTTGCACTGGTGGAGGCCTACGCGCGCGAGCAGGGTCTCTTCCACGAGCCGGGAGGAGCCGACGCCGCCTACTCCGACACGCTCGAGCTCGACCTCTCCTCCGTCGTTCCGAGCCTCTCGGGCCCCAAGCGCCCCCAGGACCGCATCGCCCTCTCCGACGCGGCCGGAGACTTCCTAGCCGAGCTGGCCGAGGAGGACGCCGGGTCGAGCGACGACAGCGCGGGAAACGGCGCCCGGTTCTCCTTTCCGGCAAGCGATCCCCCCACCTACTCCCCGTCCCGACCGGCGCAGCCGGACCCAGAGCCTGCACACCAGCACGCCGCGCTATCCGGACCGGTCACGAAGAAGGGGGTCCGCGTGGGCCTCGACGGGGAGGAGTTCGGTCTCGAGGACGGCGCGGTGGTGATCGCCGCGATCACGAGCTGCACCAACACCTCGCACCCGTCCGTGATGATCGGCTCGGGCCTGCTCGCAAAGAAGGCGGTGGAGCTCGGGCTGAAGCGGCGGCCGTGGGTCAAGACGAGCCTCGCGCCCGGCTCCAAGGTGGTCACCGACTACCTCGATCGCGCCGGCCTGACCGAGCCACTCGAGCAGCTCGGCTTCAACCTCGTGGGCTACGGCTGCACGACCTGCATAGGCAACTCGGGCCCACTGCCGCGCGAGATCTCCGCGGCCATCGAGGCCGAGGACCTCACCGTGTGCTCGGTCCTCTCGGGCAACCGCAACTTCGAGGGTCGCATCCATCCCGAGGTCAAGATGAACTACCTCGCCTCGCCGCCGCTGTGCGTGGCATATGCGCTCGCGGGGAGGATGGACCTCGACCTCCTGAACGACCCCTTGGGCGAGGACAGCGACGGGCGGGCCGTGTACCTGCGCGACATCTGGCCCAACCAGGAAGAGGTGAACACCACGATCGAGTCCGCCATCGAGTCAGACATGTTCCGCCGCAGCTACGGCGACGTCTTCCGCGGCGACGAGAGGTGGAACGCACTCGAGGTGCCCGGCGGGAACCGGTACGTGTGGGGAGCCGATTCCACGTACGTGAAGCAGCCGCCCTACTTCAACGGCATGCCGGCCGAGGCTCCGGAGGGCTTCGAGCCGATCGCCGGGGCGCGCGCCCTGGCGCTGCTCGGCGACAGCGTCACGACCGACCACATCTCCCCCGCCGGTGCCATCAGGCGCGACTCGGCGGCCGGGCGCTACCTGATCGAGCACGGGGTGGAGCCCGGCTCCTTCAACTCCTATGGCTCCCGCCGCGGCAACCACGAGGTGATGATGCGCGGCACGTTCGCCAACGTCCGGCTGCGCAACCGGCTCGCGCCCGGCACCGAGGGCGGCATGACCAGGAAGGACCCCACCCCGGACGGGGCAGGTGGCCAGGAGATGACGATCTTCGACGCCGCCATGGCATACGCCGAGGAGGGCGTGCCGCTGTGCGTGCTGGCCGGCAAGGAGTACGGGTCGGGCTCCTCGCGCGACTGGGCGGCCAAGGGCCCGCGGCTGCTAGGCGTGCGGTTCGTGATCGCCGAGAGCTACGAGCGCATCCACCGCTCGAACCTCGTGGGCATGGGGGTGCTGCCGCTGCAGTTCGCGGAGGGCCAGTCGGTCGGGTCGCTCGGGCTCACCGGCGCCGAGACCTTCGACCTCGCGCCACTCGAGAGCGGCGCGCGCGAGCTCACCGTGACCGCCACGCCGGCGGGCGGCGGGGAGCCGATCGAGCTGTGCGCCCGGGTCCGGATCGACACGCCGAACGAATGGCTCTACTACAGCCACGGGGGCATCCTGCACTTCGTGCTCAGGCAGCTGCTCGGACGCGCCCCCGCGCAGCGGTAGGAGAAGGACCCGCGGCGGGGGCCGGGCTCACCGGCCCTTGAAGTCGGGCCGTCGCTTCTCGAGGAAGGCCCGCATTCCCTCGAGGCGGTCCTCGGTGGCCATCGACAGCTCGTACAGGCGCCGCTCCTGGGCAAGCCCGGCTTCGAGAGCGGTCTCCTCGGCGGCGAGCACAGCCTGCTTTGCGAGCCGCACCGCCAGCGGCGGCCGGCGGGCCACCAGCTGCGCCAGCTCGAGCGCCTGGGAGAGCCACTTGCGCTTCGGGGCCATCCGGTTCACGAGCCCGAGCGCCAGCGCCTCCTCGGCGTGGATGCGTCGGCCGGTGAGGATCAGCTCCATCGCCCGCTGCCTGCCCACCACGCGCGCGATGCGCTGTGTGGCACCGCCGCCGGGGATGATCCCGAGCAGGATCTCCGGTTGGCCGAACTCGGCGGTCTCGCTCGCAACGATCAGGTCGCAGAGGAGGGCCAGCTCGCAGCCGCCCCCGAGGGCATAGCCCGAGACCGCGGCGATGAGAGGGGTCCGGCAGCCCGCCATGCGCAACCAGAAGCGCGCCGAATCTTGCACGAGCGCCTCCCCGGAGCCGCGCTCGTCCATCACCTGGATGTCGTTGCCCGCCGCGAAGAAGTCGTCCCCGCCCGCGATCACGATGCAGTTGACGGCGGGGTCCGCGTCCCAGCGCTCCACGAGGTCCGCCAGTTGCTGCATCAGCTCGGGGGAGAGCGCGTTGCGCTCCTCCGGGCGGTTCAGTCGAGCAACGCCGACGCCCCCGTCCAGCTCCTCGAGGACCGGATCCTCTGTCACGACACCATCGCGTTCACGGCGGTGACCCAGCGGCCGATGTTGGGGAGAGGAACCCGGCGTGAAGGGTGGGTGTCCACCACCATGACGGCTGATCGTATCGGCGGCGCTTCGGTGCCCGCGACCTTCCCCGGCCCGGCCCCCGCTTTTAGACTCGCGTTGTGGACGAGTTCGGGCTGTTCGTCTTCTTCGCCCTGGTGGTGGTCGTGCTCATCTTCCTGGCGATCGGCAGGTACTACCCCGGCTCGGGTGCCGAGCAGGTGGACTGGCGCCCTACCCGCTCCCCGGCGCTCGAGGCCGAGCTCGAGCTCGACGACGTCGACCAGATGATCGAGGCCCAGAACGAACGGCGCAGGGCGTCAGGGCGCACGGAGATAACCGAGGAGGATGTGCGCGCGCAGGTGCACGCCGACGAGCGCTGGCGCAGGGAGCAGGCCG
>DASZCV010000137.1:0-14031 GCA_035942755.1 Thermoleophilaceae bacterium | reverse complement strand
GAGCGCCTGCGGGAACGGCATCGGCGGCGTGCAGGCTCGCTCCAACTCCTCCTCGAGGAACAGCCAGCCGTCGCGGCCCTCGAGTACCTGTAAGGCCGGCCCGCCGGGCTTCGGCGCACCCGCCCCCCGCGCGCCGTCCTCCGCCTGGCCCGCGAAGGGCAGCGCTCCGCGGTCGCCTGAGGCCCCGTAGTGGGGAGCGGTGCCGAAGAACGTCTCCCAGAGCTTCGTGTTGGCCCGGACGGCCTGCTCGCGCAGGGGCATCCGGTCGGTGAGGAAGCGGGCGGCCTGCTGAAAGGCGTCCCATCCCTGTGACGCGCGCGGTGGCTCGGCGAGACGACGGTTCTCGAACGCGGTGGCCGTCATGCCCACGCCCCGCAACGCGATCGGCGCCGCGAAGAAGGCGATCGCGATAATCGCAAAGGCGGATCGGAGCACGGTGGATCTCGTCATCAGAACTGGAAGTAGAGGAAGGGGCTGAAGCTTCCTGCGGCAACGGTGATCGCCGCGAACGGCACGGCGGCCATCACGGCAACCCGCGCGCGCAGCGGCCACCCTCTCCATCCCCCGTCGAGCAGGCGGCCCATCACCAGCCGGCGCGGCAGCAGGGCGCTCGCCATGCCGACGCACAGGGCGATCACCGCGGGTGCCACGAGGGCATCCTCCACCTTCGTCGGCAGCTCCCCGAACCGCGGCCACAGCATCGAGGCGTACATGTCGAGGGCATCGCTCAAGCTCGCCGCGCGAAAGAGGACCCAGCCGAGGACAACGAGCAGGAAAGTGCCCGCCCGGCGCAGCGCCGCAAGGCGCTCCTCAGGTAGCTGCGACATCCCCGTGAGCCGCTCGCCCACCAGCAGGGCGCCGTTGTAGGCCCCCCCACAGGACGAAGGTCCACGCGGCGCCGTGCCACGCCCCGACAAGCAGGAAGATCACCAGCACGTTGCGCACCGTGACCGCCTGCGAGACGCGCGAGCCGCCGAGCGGGATGTAGACGTAGTCGAGAAACCAGCGGGACAGGGTGATGTGCCACCGGCGCCAGAAGTCGGTCATGGAGACGGCGGAGTAGGGTCGATCGAAGTTCTCGGGGAAGCGGAATCCGAACATGCGGGCCAACCCGATCGCCATGTCGCTGTAGCCGGAGAAGTCGAAGTAGATCTGAACGGTGAACGCGAGCGCGCCGATCCAGGCTCCGGCGGTGCTCAGGCCGGAGGGATCGCTGAAGGCGGCGTTTGCCACCGGCGCGACCTGATCCGCGATGAGGACCTTCTTGCACAGCCCGAGCGCGAAGCGGGGAAAGCCCTCCGCGATGTCCTCCAGCCGCCGGGCGCGCGGCGGCGGTGTCCTGATCTGATCCTCGATCTGGTGGTAGCGGATGATCGGGCCCGCGATCAGCTGCGGGAAGAAGGCCATGTACTGCGCGTAGTCCGCGATGCTCCGCATCGGCCGGGCGTCGCCGCGCGTCACGTCCACCACGTAGCTGATGCCGTGGAAGGTGAAGAAGGAGATGCCGATCGGCAGCGCAATCGAGGGCTCCGGAATCGACCCGGCCCCCAAGACGCCGATCGCCTGGTTGCGCTGAGCGACGGCGAAGACCGTGTACTTCCAGGCGAAGAGCACGCCCAGATTGCCCACGACGGCTATCAACATCAGCCGCCTCGCCGCCTGCTCGCGGCCCGCGTCCCTCGCCCGACCGATCAGGCGCCCCGCCAAGTAGTTGCCGAGGATGCTGGCGAGGAATACGAAGAGGATCGCGTGAGCACCCCACGCGTAGAAGACGAGGCTCACCGCCGCGAGCAGCGAGTTGCGCCAGCGCGGCGGCACCGCCGTGTAGGCCAATAGCACCACCGGCATGAAGAACCACAGGAACTCGATCGAGGAGAAGACCATCGCCCAATCGGCCGCGCGTTCGTCGCTCCTGCGGCGCCGACCGAGGCCGGAACCCTAGACGAACCGGCAGAATCCCCGCATGGCAACCGCCGACCTGACCGTGATAGCCCTCGGCCGTCCCGAGGCGAGCGCAGGCGAGTACATCGCGGAGATACAGCGCCGCCTGGCCCGGCAAGATCTGGTGCGGTACCGGATGCATGCCATGGGTACCTCGCTCGAGGGCGCCACAGCGGACATCCTGGCCGTGGTGGGCGACCTCCACGCCGTCCCTTTCGAGCAGGGGGTCCCGCGTGTGTACACCGTGCTCAAGCTCGACGAGCGTCGCGACCGGCCGGATCAGACCCTGGACGACAAGGTGCGCTCCGTGCAGGAGCGGCTGAGCACATAGCGGAGCGCCATGGCATCGGGCGGGAAGCCCTGGACCAAGGGGTCGCGGCCATCAAGACGGGCGCGCGCCGCCGTATCACGACCCGGGACCTGCGTGCGGAAAAAGCGCGGCGCCGGCGGCATATAGCCCCGACGAGACGCTCGTCCTCGTCGTGGACCTGTTCGGACGGAGCTAGCCGCCAGCGCGTCTACACGAACCGGGTCAGCCCGACTGACCCCCGCCTCCCTCTGAGGAGGAATCGTTCACCAGCGTGCTGTCGCGCTCGGATTCGCTCGGCTCATCCCCGGACGGATCGGGGATGGCGGGGTCGTCCTTCATGGGCACGGGCTCGCTGCGCCGACCCGGGTCGGCGGCATCGTCCTCCGGCTTGTGGCGATGTTCCCCGTGCGGTCCACTTCGACGTTCTTCAGACATCAACTGCACCTCCTCTTGAGGTCGTGACGCCGGCTCGCGCGGAGGCACCGCGCCAGGCCGGCCGTGGAGGAGGGCTTACCCGCCCAGGAGGCGACCAAACGAACCGGCTCGGCGCAGCTTCGCGACGGCCGGCGGGGCGGTGACGCACCCGGTGGCAGCGGCTACCTAAGATCCCTCGGCATGCCTCGCCGACCTGCGTGGACCGACCGGGGCCCTGGGCCGGGCGCCGTCGGGCCCTCGGGTCCTCGACGGCCATGGCTGCTGGGCAGCCTGGCGCTCGTGGCGGCGCTCGTGGCGGCCGCGCTTGCCACCGGTGTCCTCGAGTCGGCGCCAGAATCCGGAGCCGAGGAGGCCGCCTCGCCAGAGCCACGTCTCGACGGGACGGCGCCGGCCCGCGCGCGCGAGCAACGAAAGGTCTCGGCGAACGGCCCGCGGCCGAAGGTCGTGCAGGTGGTGCCGCCCGGCGGCGGGGCCGGGCCGCGCATCGACGAGGAGGAGGAAGAGCCGCCCGCGAGGGTGCTGAGAGAGAACAAGAAGCTCCGCGGGGAGCTCAGCGACCTGAAGGCGCTCGAGGCGGCGCGCCGGCGGGTGGCCCGCCGGCTGGCCAAGGTGGGTGCCATCTACGACGGTCCGCTGCGGTTGGGAGCCGGTGGGCTGGCATGGCCCGTCGGCGGCTCTGTGGTCTCGCCGTTCGGGCAGCGCTGGGGCCGCCTGCACGCCGGCATCGACATCGCGGCTCCCGCCGGCACGGTCATCCGCGCGGCCGCCGACGGAGGAGTGGTGATCCGCGGGCCGGTTGGTGGCTACGGGAACTACGTGTGCGTGCAGCACACCGCCAGGCTCACCACCTGCTACGCACACCTGTCCCGCTTCCTCACCGAGCGGGGAAGGGTGGTGAAACAGGGAGAGCCCATCGGCCTCGTGGGCTGCACGGGCCGCTGCTTCGGCGATCACCTGCACTTCGAGACCTGGGTGGGCGGACGGCCCGTCGACCCCATGCCGTTCCTGTGAGGCCCCGAGCCGTGGGGATTCAGCGGACCTCGGTGTTGGGATCCTCCTCGGCCCGCCGCCGGACCTCGTCCTTGGTGTCGGCGCCGACGAACCTCGCCTCGGAGTCCTCCTCCACGTAGGCGTGGGTGGGGCGCTCCCCGTCGGACGCCTGGTCGCTGCCCGCCTTCGCGACGCCGAAGCTGCCCGAGAAGAAGAGAAAGGCCAGCACGCCGAGACCTGCCAGCAGCACGAGAAGGAAGAACTCGATTCCCATGCTCTCCTTGTCTCCGCTCCTCCCAGGCTGAAACCTGACCCGGCGGGCGGGCGCGGTTGAGGGAACCGAGTCGGGGTACCCAAGAGGTCGTGAGCTTCTCCTTCGCCCGTCGCGGAACCCAGGTGCGCGGATGCGGCTGCTGTCTGCCGATACCGCTCGGCATGGCCGCGGCCAGCGGTATCGGTCTGCGGGTGGCCTACGGAAGGCTACGCAGCTAGATGTTCTTCTTCTCGAACCGGCTTGGCTGCGGCGGCTCGCTCCTCGTCTCGCTGATCGGCACCCTATTGCTGCTCGCCCTGCTCGGGGTGATCGAACCCTGACCGGGGGGTGGCGCGGTGTGGCCGCACCCGGCCGGGCTTGCCCTAGAGACGAAGGTCAGCTACATTGCGGGCCGGGAGGCACTCCGAAAGGGGCAGCCTGCCCACAGAAGTGAGCGGCGGGACACCGTGAGCCCTTAGCAGCCAACGGGCGGGACCGTCGGAACTGTAAGTTCCGATCGAGGGATTCACATGACCCCCAGCCTCTCCCCCGCACGCCTGGCCCTGGTAGGCGATGATGCACCGGCAGCGCTCGGGCTCGTCGAGCCGAAGTGGACCACCCGCCAGGGGCTGCTTCGCATCCGCTCCAGCAATGACGCCGGCCACTGGACCCTCGAGCTCGACGGAGAGCTCGACCTGTCCAACGCCGACTCCCTCGACAAGGAGATCCGGCTGGCGGAGACGTGTGCCGAGACGATCACGGTCGACCTCCGCGCTCTCGGCTTCATGGACTCGAGCGGCCTGCATGTCCTCTTGGGCGCCAACGCTCGCTCCCGCCCGGTCGGGCGGCTCCGCCTGCACAAGGGCCCGCGGGCCGTGCAGAGGGTGTTCCGCCTGACCGGCACCGAGGATGAGCTGCCCTTCGTGACCTAATGAAACCCTCGGCCGGGTAGCTGGTCCTGGCCCGGATCAGACGCGCAGCGGTGCGTCCGCGGGGCGGGCGGCCAGCAGCTCGCCCAGCTCCCACCAGGAAGAGACCACCGCCGCCACCCCGGCCGAGAGGAGCGCAGCCGCGCGCTCCTCTCGCTCAGCCGGCGGCACGAAGAGGACGTTGCCCACGGTGGGCACCCCGGCGGCCAAGGCAGAGCGCGCCCCCGCCAGGGAATCCTCGATGGCAAGGGCCTGCGGGCCGGCGACCCCGAGGCGCTCTCCGGCGAGGAGGTAGACCGCGGGGTCGGGCTTGCTCGTGGGCACGGGCAGTGAGTCCTCGGCGCTGAAGCGCACCTCCGGCGGGAACAGCCCGGCCAGCCCCGTCGCCTCGAAGCACACCTCGAGCCGCGCCAGCGCGCTCGAGCTGACCACCGCAAGCCCGAAGCGCCGGGCCAGCTCGGCGAGGGGCTCCTGCACGGATGGATCCGGCTCGAGCTCGCGGCCGAGGCGCGCGCTGACCGCTTGGCGCTCGAGCAGGACCCATCGCTCCAGCTCCTGCGCCGTCAGCAATGGACCGTCGCCGCCGCGCCCGACCCGCGCCCCTGGGCGATCGGTGACCAGCAGCGGCTCCAGCGCCACTCCGAGGCTCAGCGCGAGCTCGACCGCCGTCGCGCGGAAGCTCTTGCCCACCGCCAGGGTCCGTAGCTCCGCGGGTGAGAAGCGCCTCTCGACACCGAGGGAGGCGAGCAGATCGTTCGTCACTTCCGCGGAGGCCACGAAAGCCGGCTCCTCCGATGGGAACAGGCAGCCGTCGGCGTCGCACAGCAGCACCCGGGTGTCGCCGCGGTCGAGCGCTCCCGGGGGGAGGGGACCAAGGTTCACGCCGCCACCTGCCTGTCGGCGCCAAGGCTCGCGGTCACCACGCTGCGGACGCCGTCGCGGTCGATTGCCACGAGCGCCACCTCGAGCTCCGCGGCGAAGCCCGGGTCCTGGCCGAGGGCCCCGAATACCTCGCGCACGCCGAGCAACGACCGTGGGTCGGTTCCGCCCGCCACCGCCAGCGGCTGCAGGACGCCGGCCAGCGGGTCGTCGATGGAAACCCGGTGACCATCGTCATCGACCCCGCGCAGCTGGCGACACCACCCCGCCACCGCCAGCGTCAGCAGCGTGTGCGGGAGGCCACGGGCGCGCGCCTCGGCGATCGAGCTGAGGACGTGGGTCGGCACCTTCGAAGACCCGTTGCGTCGCAGTCGCGAGAGCGCGTCGCCGATCATCGGGTTGGCGAGGCGCTCGAGCAGGGAGCGTTGGTAGGCACGCAGGTCAACGCCGGGGACGGAGGGCAGCAGGGGCGCAACCTCGTGGTCCATGAGGCGCGTGACATACGCGCCGAAGACGGGATCATCCATGGCCTCGTCGGCGCGCCGGAGACCGGCCAGGCCGCCGAGGTGTCCGAGCGCGCAGTGGCTGGCGTTGAGCAGCCGCGTCTTGAGAAGCGCGTAAGGCCGGACATCGTCGACGAACCGCACGCCCACCTCCTCGAGCGGCGGACGACCGTTGCAGAACACATCCTCGACCACCCATTGAGAGAACGGCTCCGTGATGACCGGCCAGCGGTCGGCCACGCCGAACTCACGCTCGACGAACTCGCGGTCCGCCACGGTGGTCTTGGCGGTGATGCGGTCCACCATGCTGCTGGGAAAGGCCACCCGCTCCTCGATCCAGGCGGCCAGCCGCGGGTCACGCAGCGCGGAAAAGCCCACGAGGGCACGGCGGGCCATCTCCCCGTTGCCCGGCACGTTGTCGCACGACAGGACGGTGAACGGCTCCAGGCCCGCGCGGCGGCGGCGGTCGAGCGCCTCCACCAGGTAGCCGAGCGCGGACGTCGGCCGCGAAGGTGTCGCCAGGTCCGCCTCGAGCTCGGGGTGTCCTGCCCTGAAGGTGTCGGTGGCGGGATCGACGGAGTAGGCCGCGCCGGTGATCGTGAGCGTCACGAGCCGCGTGCCCGGAGAGCTCAGCGCATCGAGCACCGCGTCGCCGTCCTGTGGCGCGAACAGGTAGCGCCCGATCACGCCGACCACACGAGCAACGTCATCGACGGCGCTCCGCGCGACCACTGTGTAAAGGCCGTCCTGGGCGGTCAGCACCTCGCGCATCTCCGGTCGGTGCAGCCCCACGCCGGTGATGCCCCACGCCTGCGTGACGCGGCGCTGGGCCAGCTCGTCGAAGTACACGGCCTGGTGCGAACGGTGGAAGGAGCCGACGCTCATGTGCACGACCGCGGGCTTGAGCGCCGCGCGGTCGTAGCTCGGCACCGCCACGCGTTCGGCGTGACGGGCGAGCGTGTCCTCGCCCAGGCGCAGGGGGGCGGTCACGGCCGACGCTCCCTCGCGCTACGGTGCCCCGCCGAGCCATGAGGATCGTCTACCACAGCTTCGAGGGCCGGTACTCGGACAACCCGCGTGTGCTCTACGAGGCGCTGGTGGCACGCGAGTCCGGGCACGAGCACGTCTGGCTGGCCGATCCGGCTCACACCGCCGGCTTCCCACCGGGCACGGCGACCGTGCGCTACGGGTCGAAGGAGTGCGTCCAGGCGCTCGAGAGCGCCGACCTGGTGGTGGCTAACACGCACACCGATCTGGTGTGGACGAAGCGGCCGGATGCGCTCTATCTGCAGACATGGCACGGCACGCCGCTGAAGCGGATCCACTTCGACGTCCTGTGGGCCCCGGAAGGCCGGCTCGACCGGCTCTCGGGGGACGTCGCCCAATGGGACGTCCTGCTCTCGCCCAACCACGCCAGCTCCGAGCGCCTGCGCGGAGCCTTCGGCTTCACCGGCGAGATCCTCGAGAGCGGGTACCCGCGCAACGACGTCCTGAGCGGGCCCCACCGCCACGCCATCCGCGAGCGCGTCCGGCGCGAGCTGGGCATCGCCCCCGGCAGCACCGCGGTGCTCTACACGCCCACCTGGCGCGACGACGTGGTCTTTGCCACCGGTGACCGCGAGTTCGCCCTGGACCTCGACGTGGACGCGTTCACCCAGCGGCTCGGCCACGACCACGTCCTTCTGCTGCGCTTGCACTACATGCTCACCGGGCGCCTCGAGGTGGCCGAGCATCCCACGGTCCGCGACGTCTCCTTTCACCCGGAGGTGAGCGAGCTCTACCTGGCCGCGGACGTGCTCGTCACCGACTACTCCTCCACGATGTTCGACTTCGCGGTCACCGGCAAGCCGCTGCTCTTCTATACCTACGACCTCGAGGACTACGAGAATCGGGTGAGGGGCTTCTACTTCGATCTGCCGGCGATTGCGCCTGGGCCGCTCCTGCCGACCACCGGTGAGCTGATTCACGCGCTCGCGGATCTGCCCCGCGTCACGGCGGCCCACGCGGAGCGCTACGCCCACTTCCGTGACACCTTCTGCCATCTGGAGGACGGACACGCAACCGAGCGCGTGCTCGAACGCGTGCTCAGGACGCCAGCTCCACGACTCGCGACGGAGGGCTGAACGCGGCCGCCACCAACTCGGCCGCGTCGCGGGGGCCGCGCAGGCGCTCCGAGAGTATCGTCCAGCGGTCCGGGCGCAGGGAGGGCCCCGCAGCCACCGCGTCCACGAGGTCCTGAGTGCTCAGCCCCAGGTCGGCGGGAGCGAGGGGAAGCCCGACGCGGGCGAAGAGGCGCCGCAGCTCGGCGAGCAGCGGTGAGCCGTGGGCGGCCGCCGACACGAGGCAGCCGAGCGCCACCTGCTCGCCGTGCAGGGCCGCTCGCGTGCCCAGTTGCGCGTCGAGCGCATGCGAGACGAGGTGCTCAGCGCCCGAGCAGGGACGGCTCGTGCCGGCGGCCGCCATCGCCAGCCCGCTGAGCAGCAGGCCGTGCGCCAGGATCTCGTGACTCGCCACCGAGGTCACCTCCTGCAGATCGAGGACCGGGCGCGCAGCGGCCTCGGCGATCATCGCGCTGTAGGCGTCGAAGCGCTCGTGGCCCAGCCGGTCGGCCAGCCGCCAGTCCATACACGCCGTGAGGTTGCTCACCAGGTCGGCCGAGCCGGCCCGGATGGTGGGCGCCGGTGCGCTCCCGACGGTCTCCACGTCCACCACGATTCCGCAGGGCATCCGCGCGGCGTGGCTGGCTCGTGCTCCGTCCTTGCCCACGAGCGAGGCCACGGGTGAGCTGATGCCGTCGTTCGAGATGGTGGTGGGCACGCTGACGAAGTCGGTGCGCGTCCTGGCCGCGGCCAGCTTCACGGGATCGATCACCCGCCCGCCGCCGACGGCCACAGCCACGGTCACACCCTCCTGGATGACCTCCGCCGCCAACGAGGCCGCCTGGTCCAGGCGGCCGCAGAGGCCAGGGCGATGCAGCACATCCACCCCGTGGGCGCGCAACCCCGTGACCACGCCCTCGGCGAGCGTCCGCGAGGGCCCGGGGCCGCTGCCCACAAGCACCCTTCCCAGGTCGAAGTCGTGGTCGGCCAGGAGGGACGCCACATCGGGCATGCACGCCCTGCCCACATGCAGGAGCCGCGGGATGGCGAGCTTGCGCGGCCGGGGCGCCATCAGGTGGCCGCCGTGAGTGCCTGCGCGGCGTGGAGGTCGTCGTCGTCGTCGATCTCGACCCAGCCCGTGCTGGGCATGGGCCAGAGGTACCAGGGCACCCCCGCGGCCGCCGTGCGGCCCACCGCGCCCTCGTACCACTCGTTCGCGGCCTCCTGGTGCCCGACGAAGCCCTCGAGCACCTCGCGCAGCGCCCGCAACGCCGCTCCCCGGGCCGCGAGCATGCCGATGTACTCGCCCACGGGCGCGACCACTCCCACCTTGGCGATCTGGGTAAGAGCTCCATCCGCACTCTGCGCGACCTTCATCGACTCGTCGGTGAGCCGCCGCTCATGGTCGACCGCCAGCAGCCCGTCGGCGTCTGCGGCCGCGGCGGCGCGGATGAAGCCCGTGACATGCACCGGGTCCGCCATCAGGTCGGCGTTGATCACGAGCACGGGGCCTTCGTCGGGTAGCTCGCGCAGGGCCCGCAGGAGCGACCACCAGTTGTTCAACTCGGCGAACTCCGGGTTCGCGACCACGCGCACCTGCTCGGGCCGGCCCTCGAGCGCGCCCTCGATCGCGTAGGCGGCGTGACCGACCACGACGAGCACCGAGGCCACCGACTCCGCGGCGGCGCCGATTCCCTCCAACTGCCGGTCGGCCAGCGTCCGGCCGCCCACCTCGAGCAACCACTTCGGCGTCTCGCCACCGAGGGCGCCGAGACGGCTCCCACGCCCGGCGGCCAGCACAACGACGTGGACGGGGGCCGGCGCGGACCTCGAGGGCGCGCCGTGGCCCAACCGGCGAACCGGTCCGCTCACTGTGACATCCTGACCAACGGCGGTGCCACGTATGTCCTCCTCGATGGGTGTCGCGTTAGGGTCCGGCGGCGGTTCTCTTTCGATTCGGACGGTTGTCTACCCGTGCCGCACTGCTCTCACTCCATCCGTCGTGGATTCCCCACGACGTGGGATCCTCCAGCCCGCGCATTTCCGGTGCCCGGGTTCCCGCACCGGCGATTCGCCGGACCGCACAGCTTACCCGGCGCTCGATAGGAGGGTCCGCGCGGACATCGAGGCTCGCCGCCGTTCGGCGGTGATGAGGTCGCTCGCTAGTGGTTTCGAAGCGCGTCGATGAGCTCGTCCTTGCTCATCTTCGAGCGTCCCTCGATGCCGATCTCCCGGGCCCTCCGCTCGAGCTCCTCCTTTGTGCGGTCCTCGTAGCTCTCGCCCTCGCCGCCCTTCTTGCTGACGTCGGTTCCACCCGCTTTCGCGTTCGCGATCCTGGCTGCCTTCTCTTTGCCCTCACCTTGCTCCCGCAGGGTCTCGTAGAGCTTGTCGTCCTTGACGCTCGGCCCGTGGTCCTTGGCCATCCTCCACCCCCGATTCGAGTCGATATCCGTGCTCGAGCGTTACCCGCCGCGCATGGATCCATGCCCCCGGCCGCGATGCGGGTCTGGGGGGACGAAGAGACGTGGCAGTGTCTCCTCACGCGTGGTGCCAAACGCATCCGGCACCCTGCAGTCGGATGCCTGCCCACGACAGCGGCGCTGCGGGCGGTCGCCCGAGTTTTCGCACGTGCCCGTTTGATGCCGATGAGGTCGGGGAATAAGCGACTTCGGGGACTTGTCAACGAGACTTGATGGCGGCCCGGGGGGACGCCGGAGGGGACCGGTAGATGACAGCGGGGGAACGTCGTATCGCACAGCTGCCTGCTGCGCGGAATCTGAAGCGCTCGGCGCGGGAGCTGCCGCTGGCGGCACCCGACGTGCAGGCTCAGGAGCACAGGGCGCCGGAAGTCCATCCACCGCTGGACTGTGGGGCATGAGGGCCACGGTCAGGCGCCCAGACGGCGGTGAAGCGGTCGAGCTGCGCATCGAGGGCATCACCCCGAGCGGTGAGGACATCGCCCTCGCCGGGCGCCCGGGTGGCGAGCCGAGCCCCGAGCAGCTCCTCGCCGCCAGCCTGGCCTCCTGCACCGCGACTACCATGGAGCTCTACGCCAGGAGGAAGGGCTGGCAGGTCGGCGAGATAGAGGTCGATGTCGACTACAGGCCGGCCCAGCGCGGCTCTCCGACTCGCTGCACGCTCGTCGTGCGACTCCCGGAGCACCTGTCGCCTGTGCAGCGTGAGCGCCTGATGCAGGTCGGCGCCACCTCTCGGGTTCACCGCGCCCTCGAAGGCGAGATCGTCTTCGACGAACGCGTCGAGCTGACCACTGCGCCGAAAGCGGCGGGGCCAGACCCCGGCCCGGACCCACCACGGAGGCGGATCGCGCTGCTCAACGGCCGCCGGCGAGCGCGGCGGCGTTCGCAGGGATGACGAAGGAACGGATGTCAGCGGCGATTCGCTCGGGATGCGTCAGCGGCAACCCGTGGGCAGCGCCCGCATAGAGCTCGAGGCGGGCTTCGGGCAGCGCCTCGGCGGTGGGCCGACCCGTGAGCTCCAACGGCGCGCTGGCGTCGGCGTCTCCGTGCAGGAGGAGCGTCGGGACGGGGCACGCCGCGACGTCTGCCGAAGTGTCGGTGCTCGCGCCGGTGCTCATGATCCCGATGCTTGCCGCCAGGCTGGCGCGTAAGGTCAGCCCGACGGCCCAGTCGGCGAGCTCCGGCGAGACCGCGTCGGTGTCGCCGAAGAAGCCCGGTACGCCGGCGCGGACGTAGGCGGGCTGGTCGTGAAGCATCCCCCCGACGAGCTCGTCGAGGGTGTCGGCATTGGGCTGAGCCTCTTGTGGCGGGCCCGGCGTCGTGGTCCCAACGAGGACAAGGCGCGCGATGCGTCCAGCCCCGTGGCGGGCGAGCATGCGCACCGCCTCCGCACCTCCCACCGAATGGGCGACGAGCGTCGCCTCGCGAACGTCGAGTGCGTCGAGGAAGGCCCGGAGGTCGTCGGCCAGGGTGTCGAGGTCGAAGCCGTGGCTCGGCCGGTCAGAGCGGCCGCAGCCGCGCCGGTCGACCGAGACGGCGCGGTGGCCGGCGGCCAGCCGTGCCGCGACGGCCTCCCACATCTCGCCGCCGACGACCCAGCCGTGGGTCAGTATGACCGGCGGGCCTTCGCCGACGTCATCGAAGGCCAGCCGCATTCCGTCTGATGTGCTGATCGAGTTCATGGCCGCAACGCTCGCAGGGAAGGCTCAGCCGGTCCATGACCTCAGGGGAAAGCGGTTGGCTCACGCACTGGCAACCGATGAATTTCGCGCCGGGCGCCGGTCTTACAACGGTAAGTCGATCGAGCCTGGCGGAGGAGCTGGAAGGGTAGGAGTCCCAGCGCTGGCAGCTCGGGACCCGGCCCGGAGGTGAGACGTGGGCGAGCGCACGGACTACGAGCATGGGACTTTCTGCCGGGTGGGGCTGGCGTCGACGTGCTCGACGCCGGCCGCGTGGCCGCGATACGAGATCCGACGCGGGCGATCGTGTCGCTCTGGCAGCCGCGGTCGCGGATCGGCGCGACGCTCGTAAACGACGTCGGCGCGTGGTGCTGGACGAGCTCGCTACGGCCGACTGCAACCGGGCCAAGTCGTTCTTCGGCGAGCTGCTGGGCTCGGAGTTCGAGACCGACGAACGCGATTTACCTCTCGATCGGGAACGCCGGCAGCCTCAACGGAGGCATGCGGGAGCAGACCGAGCAGGAGCGGTCCGAGATGGGCGCTTCGCGGTTGTCACCGATCCGCAGGGCGCGGCGTTCGCGGTCTTCGAGGGCGAGACCGACCCCTAGCGGTAAGCGCACCGCTCCCCCCCAAGGTCTCGCTTCCCCGTGGAGCGGCCCTCCTGCAAGGACGTCGAGAGCGTTGGCAGACCCGCCGGGGAACCACGTGCTCGCCTCCTACCGCCGGCGAAGCGGCCCGCCTGGGCTTGCCTTCGGAAGCCAGGCGGGCCTTTTCGCTACTCGCCCTGCTCTGACTCCATGGCCTCGGCCTCAGCGTCCTCGCCGTCCTGCGCTGCAGCGACCTCGTCTCCTGAAAGCTCCTCGTGCTGGTCGCCTCCGGACTCCTGCTCTTGCGATTGGCGCTCCTCCTCCGTCATGGGAGGCTCCTCTCTGTCGGGTTACCTTCGCCTCGTAGCCACGCCACCTTGAAACACCGGTGGCGGGAGTGCGGTAAGCCGGTGATCAGTACCGGCCCCGGCCTCTTGGTGGCTACCTCGCAGCGCCTCTACCCGGACCAGGTCCCATAACACCGCTCAGCCGGCGGCTCGCCGCGAGTGCTGCGGCGGGCAGGCGTAGGCAGCGGCGCAACGGCTCTTCGACGCCGGCGCCGAGGCACCCACCTACTCCTTCGACTGGGGTCGAATCCCCTTCCTCGAAACACCAGCGACCTGGCGGCGGCGCCCGACGGCGCGCTCTGGCTCTCGGTGACCTCCGAGATCTGGCGCTACCAGCCGAAGACGGGACAGCTCAGCGCTTTCAACTGCCGTCCCCGACCTCGGAGTACATCCACTCGATCGCGCTCGACAGGCAGGGCGATCTCTGGTTTGCGACCCTCGGCGCGGACTCGCTCGGGCGCGTCAGCCTCCGCGGCGACGGGATCGTCGCCGACCTGAAGTCGGACGACGCTCGCGCGCCCATAGCCACGAGAAACCGACGACAGCAGGCGTTCTTTCGATGGAGCTAGTCGGACTCGAACCGACGACCTCCTGGGTGCGAT
>DASZCV010000136.1:0-8194 GCA_035942755.1 Thermoleophilaceae bacterium | reverse complement strand
CTGTACGAGCGCCTCGGAAGGCCGGAGCGCGTGCTCGACCCCGCTGCCGGCCGGTGCGAGTTTCTGAACGCCGTCCCGGCGAGCGAGCGCTGGGGCATCGACATGGCCGAGTACGACGAGCGCGTCGCTGACCCGGGCATCAAGATCATCGTGGCGGATGCCCTTCAGGCCGACTTGCCTCAGGACTACTTCGACGGCATCTTCGTCTCGAACTTCCTCGAGCACCTGCCCGGCCAGGAAACGGTCAACGCCTTCCTCGTCACGATGCTCGGCTGCCTGCGCCCGGGCGGGCGGATAGCCGTGATCGGCCCCAACTACCGCCACTGCGCCAAGCAGTACTGGGACTTCGCCGATCACATCGTTGCGCTCACGCACCACGCGGTCGAGGAGCACCTCTACACGGCGGGCTTCACCCCGCTCGAGACCGCGCCCCAGTTCCTCCCGTACTCGTTCACGGGGATCCTGCCGCCCTCGCCGCTGTTGACGGAGATGTACCTGCGGCTACGTCCGAGCTGGCGCCTGCTCGGAAAGCAGTTCCTGCTCGTGGCCGAGCGCCCATGCGTCGGGTCCTAGTCGTGGGCGGATGCGGGTTCGTCGGCTCGAGCGTCGCGCTCGCGCTCAGCGAGCGACGGCGGGACTGGCAGTTGATCGCCTTCGACAACCTCCGCCGCCGTGGATCCGAGCTGAACCTCCGGAGGCTGCGCGAGGCGGGCGTGCAGTTCGTGCACGGAGACGTTCGCGAGAACGAGGACCTGCGCGCGCTCGAGCCCGTGGACGCGATACTCGAGTGCTCCGCCGAGCCGTCGGTGCTCGCGGGATACGGCTCGAATCCCGACTACGCGGTGCGCACCAACCTCCTCGGCGCCTTCCACTGCCTCGAGCTGGCGCGCCGTGACCAGGCCCAGTTCGTCTTTCTCTCGACGAGCCGCGTGTACCCGATCGGCCCGCTGCTGGAGCTGCGGCTGCGCACGGACGAGAGCCGCTTCGAGCTCGAGGAAGAGCAACCGATCCAGGGCGCCTCGGATCGCGGCATCAGCGAACGGTTCCCGCTCGAGGGCGCCCGCTCGATCTACGGCGCCACGAAGCTCAGCGCCGAGCTCCTGATCAACGAGTACGCCGACGCCTACGGGCTCGAGACGGTGATCGACAGATGCGGGGTGATCGCGGGCCCCTGGCAGATGGGCAAGGTGGACCAGGGCGTCTTCACGCACTGGGTCCTCAGTCATCTCTTCGGCCGTGAGCTGTCCTACATCGGATTCGGCGGCGAGGGGCGGCAGGTGCGCGACCTCCTGCACGTGGCCGATCTGGCCGATCTCCTCGAACGACAGCTGTCGGACCCGGCGCAGTGGGCGACCTCTGTGCTGAACATCGGGGGCGGCCGGCCCGGCAGCCTGTCGCTGCGCGAGACGACGGAGCTGTGCCGGGAGTTGACCGGCCGGCAGGTGCCGGTGAGTGCCGAGCTGGCCGACCGGCCCGCAGACGTGCCGATCTACCTGTCGGATTGCACGGAGCTCTTCGCCCGCACCGACTGGCGCCCCTCGCGCACTCCGCGCGAGATCCTGGCGGACATCGTAACCTGGGCCTCCCAGCACGAAGGCGCGCTTCGTGAGGCCCTATGAAGCTCTCGGTCGTCATCCCCGCTCACAATGAGGCTGCGTCGATCGAGCAGACCGTGCTCCATGTGACGGGCGTGCTCGAGCGCGAGGAGATCGACCACGAGGTGCTCGTCATCGACGATGGAAGCACCGACGGCACGAGCGGGGTCGTCCAAGGCGTCGCGGCGAGCCATGGCGAGCGTGTGCGGTGCCTGCAGTCCCACTACAGCCGCGGCTTTGGCTTTGCGGTGCGTGCTGGACTGGACCGCTTCGAGGGAGACGCCGTGGCCATCTACATGGCCGACGGGTCCGATGACCCCGAGGACCTCGTCGGCTACCACCGCCTGCTGCTCGAGGGCTATGACTGTGCGTTCGGGAGCCGGTTCATGCCCGGCTCGAAGGTGACCGGCTATCCGCGGCTGAAGCTCGTGCTCAACCGACTGGTCAATCGAGGCATCCAGTCGCTGTTCCGGCATGGCTACAACGACACGACCAACGCCTTCAAGGCATATCACCGCGACGTGATCGAGAACATCCGGCCGCTGCTGGCAAACCATTTCAACCTCACCGTGGAGCTGCCCCTCAAGGCGATGGTGCGTGGGTTCAGCTATGCGGTAGTCCCGATTTCCTGGCGCGGCCGCAGTGAGGGAGAGTCGAAGCTCTCCCTTCAAGAGATGGGAAGCCGCTACCTCTTCATCGTCCTCTACGTGTTCCTCGAGCACCATCTCTCGAAGGGCGACTACCGCCGCCCGGACTACGCCGAGCGTCCCCGCGGTCCGGCCATGGTGGCGCGGCTGCGCCCCGATCGCCGGGGGATCGACTCGGGCTGAGGCGCCGCTCGCCGCGCCCGGGCGCCCCGGCTGGGAGCCACCGGTCCGGGGGCCCAACGCCATAAGCTCCCACCATGGCCGTCGCCATCATCACCGGATCGGGGGGACTGATCGGCTCGGAGTCCGTCCGGCACTTCGGGTCTGCGGGATTCGATGTGATCGGCATCGAGAACGACATGCGGGCGGTCTTCTTCGGAGCCTCGGCCTCGACGGCACGCACCACCGCGGGCCTCCTGGAGACGGTCCCGGGCTTTCGCTCGGAGGCCCTGGACATCCGCGACGGCGAAGGGGTCGATCGGCTGTTCGCCAAGCACGGGGCCAGGATCGAGCTGGTCGTCCACACCGCGGCGCAGCCCTCCCACGACTGGGCCGCCGGCGATCCTCACACCGACTTCGCCGTCAACGCGACAGGCACGCTGAACTTGCTCGAGGCCACCCGGCGTCACGCTCCCGACGCGCCCTTCATCTTCTGCTCGACGAACAAGGTCTACGGAGCACGGCCCAACGATCTGCCCCTCCTCGACACAGGCAGCCGGCTCGAGCTACCGGAAGACCACCGTTACTTCGCCGGAATCGATACGAGCATGTCGATCGACAAGTGCCTGCACTCCCTGTTCGGCGTGTCCAAGGCGGCCGCCGACCTGATGGTGCAGGAGTACGGTCGCTACTTCGACATGCCGACGGTGTGCTTCCGGGGCGGATGCCTGACGGGCCCGAGCCACGCCGGAGCCAGGCTGCACGGCTTCCTGAGCTACCTCATGCGTTGCGCGGTCACCGGCGACCCGTACACCGTCTACGGCTACGACGGGAAGCAGGTGCGCGACAACATCCACGCGGCCGACTTCGTCAGCGCCCTCGCCGCCTTCCACGAGCGCCCCCGGGCGGCAGCCGTCTACAACCTGGGCGGGGGCCGCGGGTCGAACTGCTCCATGCTCGAGGCCATCGAGCTATGTGAGCGGATCGCGGGCACGACGCTGCAGTGGGAGCTCGGGCCGGAGCCGCGGATCGGCGACCACCGATGGTGGATCTCGGACCTCGCCGAGTTCCAGCGCGACTATCCGGACTGGACGCTCTCCTACGACCTCGAGGGGATCTTGACTGAGATATTCGAGCACAACGTCGAGCCGTGGACAGCGGCCGTCTGAGTCCGGCACGGCGGGCTGCGGTCCCGGCACGCCGCGAGTGAACGCCGTCACAGCCGGGGCGCGGGGACTGCCGGCGCGGGCGCTTTCAGCGCGGGCCGTCGCCATCTGGACCTGGGGAGGCCTCGTCCTTCTGCTGGCGGTTGCAAGCCTGCTGATCTACCTCGCGGGCCACGGGGCGACGTTCTTCCGCGACGACTGGAACTTCGTCCTCATGCGGCGAGGTCACTCGCTCGACACCTTCCTGCGCCCGCACAACGGTCATGCGGTCCCGTTGCACGTGCTCGCGTACAAGGGGCTGCTCGAAACGGCGGGGCTCAAGAGCTACGTACCCTTCCAGGCGCTCAGCCTCGCGCTGCACGCGAGCGTCGGCGCGCTCCTGTTCGTGTTCGCCCGCCGGCGGGTCGGGGCGGCGATGGCGCTCGCCGCGACGGCCGTGTTCGCGATCCCGGGCATCGGAGGCGACGAGGTCCTGTGGCCGTTTCAGATCGGCTTCCTGGGCTCGCTCGTCGCCGGCATGGGCATGCTGCTGGCGCTCGAGCGCCGCGACCGCCGCGGTGACCTGATCGCATGCGCGCTGCTGCTCGTCTCCCTCGCCAGCTCGGGCCTCGGCGCCGTGCTCGCCGTGGCCGCTTTCGTCGAGATCGTGGCCGGGGGCGAGACTCGCCAGCGCCTGACCCGTGTCCTCGTCGTACCCCTGGGCCTCTATGCCCTCTGGCACCTCGTCTATGGCGGTGAGGTTCCGCGGGAGCTGCTCCCCGCGACCGAGCTGACGGGGTACGTCCAACCCCCCTTCAAGGAGAGGCTGTTCGACGCGCCGCGTTACGTGTTCGAGTCGGCCGCGTCGGCTCTTGCGGGAGCCACGGGGCTGGAGCGGGCGCAAGGGGCTCCGCTCGCGCTGGGCGCTGCCACGCTGCTGGGTATTCGACTGGCGCGCGGGGGCATATCGCCGCGCCTGTGGGCGCTGATCAGCCTGCTGCTCGCCTACTGGGTCCTGCTGGCGCTCGCTCGCGGCCATGGCTACGAGGCGCCGCGCTACGTGTACCCGGGCGTGCTCTTCATCGTGCTGATCCTGCTCGAGTCGGCGCGCGGCATGCGCCCGTCCCCACGCGGCCTCGCCCTCGTGGCGGGGGCCACGGCCTTCATCGTCCTCGGCAACATGGGGCTCCTGCGCGACCAGGGGGAGGGCTTTCAGCGCGCCGCGCGCGACCTTCTGCCGAGGCTGACCGCGCTCGAGCTGGCTCGCGGGCAGGTCAGCGCGTCGTTCAGGCCCGCCCCCGAGGCATTCGGAACGGCGCCGGACATCGTCGCGGGGCGCTACTTCGCGGCGATCGACGACTTCGGTTCGCCCGCGCCGCCCGCGAGCGAGCTGGCCCGGCAGTCCGAAGCCAAGCGGGCCACCGCCGATGCAACGCTCCTGCGGGCCCTGGCGATCCGTGCAGTCCCGACCGCACGCCCGGCGCGGGAGAAGAGGCCGCCGCAGCTCCTCGGAGCGCAAGGAGGATCGGCCCGGGCCGAGCGCGGCTGCGTCGTGTTGCGGCCGACGGCGGCGCGCGCGACGGTCGAGCTGAGGCTCTCCGCTCCGGCGCTTGTCGTGACGACCCGCTCGGGTGGACCGCTGGAGCTGCGTGCCCGGCGGCTGGCCGACAGCTTCGGTGCGCCGTTTGCGACGGTGCCGGGAGGACGGAGGGCCGTGCTTGGCTTCCCCCGCGACCGCCTTCGGCGGCCTTGGGAGCTGCAACTGGGAGCGGACCGGGTCGTGAGTGCATGTGCCGGTAAGGAGGCGGGGTGAACGCCGTCGAAGCGCGACTACGACGGCTGCCGGCGGTGGCGCGCTCAGCGGCAGGCGAGAGCCGCCTGGCGTGGGGCGGCGTGGCGCTTCTGCTGGCCGCGGCCGCGCTCTTCATCTATCTCGAGGGACGTGGAATCAGCTTCCGGCGCGATGACTGGAACATGATCCTGACGCGACGCGGACACTCGCTCGACGACTTCCTGCGCCCCCACAACAGGCACCTCCTGCCACTGCACGTCCTGGTCTATAAGGGGCTGCTCGAGACGGCCGGCCTCAAGACCTATGCCCCCTACCAGGCGGTGGCCGTTGCCCTCCACGCCCTCGTCGCGGCGCTCCTGTTTGCCTTTGCGCGACGCCGCGTGGGGTGGCCTGCCGCGCTGCTCGTGACGGCGCTCTTCGCCGTTCCGGGCGCCGCCGTCCACGACGTCCTGTGGCCGTTTCAGATCGGCCTGCTGGGCTCGGTGGCGGCCGGCATCGGAATGCTGTTCGCGCTCGAGCGGCGTAGCCGTGAGGGCGACCTGACCGCGTCCGGCCTGCTGCTGGTCTCGATCGCCAGCTCGGGCATCGGCCTGGCGGTGGCCCTCGCCGCCTTCGTGGAGCTGGCGGTGGGCCGGGACCAGCTACGCCGTTTCGTACGTGTCCTCGCGGTGCCGGTCGGCGTCTATGCCCTGTGGTACCTCGTATACGGAGGCGATGTGCCTGCCGACCTGGCGCCCGCCACGGAGCCGCCGGGAATCGACCAACCGCTGCTCGCGAACCTCACCGACGCCCCGCGCTACGTCTTCAACGCCGCCGGCGCCACGTTGGCGGCCATCACCGGGCTCGAGCCGAGCTTCGCGCCGGCGCTCGTGCTCGGCGCCCTCGCCCTGATGGGGTGGCGGTTTCTCGGCGGTCGGCCCATGTCACCTCGCCTGTGGGCCGTCCTCGCCCTCCCACTCATCTACTGGACGCTGCTGGCGCTGGCGCGCGGCCAGCTGAATGACCCCGCCCAGGTCCGCCACCTGTATCCGGCCGTCGCATTCGTGCTGCTTGCCGCCGTCGAGTGGTCACGCGGGATACGGCTCTCCGGGCGCGGCCTCGCGGTGCTCACGGCGGCGGCCGCTGTCATCCTGGTGGGCAACGTCGGGCGCGTCCGCGACGAGGCGGGCGTCCTGAAGCTCGACGCGGTCGACCTCCTGCCCAGGTTGACCGCCCTCGAGCTGAGCAGGGATTCGGTCACCCCGGACTTCCGGCCGGTCACCGATGCGAACGGATCCGCCCCGGACATCGTCGCTGGTCGTTACTTCGAGGCGATCGACGACTTCGGGTCGCCGGCGCCGACGCTGGAGGAGCTCCTGGGCCTCGGTGAGACGCGGCTCGCCCTCGCCGACCAAACGCTCGTGCGGGCACTGGCGGTCCGCCCGCTGGGCGAGCAACCCACTGGTGGGCCGGCGCCGGCGCCGCTGATCCTCGCAGCTCCACGGGGAGGATCGGCTGAGCCCGAGCGCGGCTGCGTCGTGCTGCGGCCGAGGGGTCGCCGCGCGAGCGTCGAGCTGCGCCTCTCCGCTCCCACGCTCGCCCTGATCGTGGGTAAAGGGGGGACGGTCGAGCTCCGCGCTCGCCGGCTGGCCGGCGCCTACAGCGCCCGGCTTCCCCCTCTGGCCGGTATGGAGCGAGCCGTGCTGCGCTTCCCCCCCGACCGCTCGCCGCGGCCGTGGGAGCTGGAGCTCACGACCGATCGGCGGGTGCGCACCTGCGCATTCGGCTAGCCGCCTCCCGCCTGGCCGGCGTGCCGCCCGCGGGAAGGCAGGCCGGCGCGCAGCGCCCGCAGCTCTGCCGCCGAGACGACTCGAAGCGCCGTGGCGGCTCCCAGGTAGACCGCCCCCCCGATCGAGATCTGCACGAGCGCCGGCCACTCGCCCGGTAGGACGAGCATGACGGCCGCCATCCCCGCGGCGGCGCCCGCCACGCGGACGAGCCGTCCGGACTGCAGTGGCATCGGCCCCAGCCGGCTGCGCAGCCGCAGCCAGACGAGCGCGAACACGAGCACCTCCGCCGCGATCGTCGCCGCGGCCGCGCCGGTCATCCCGAACAGCGGGATCACCACGAAGTTCAGCCCGAGGTTGAGCGCGGCCGCGGCGGTGACGGCCACCGCGAAGTGGCGTTCCTCGCCGATCGCCTGGGCGACGGTTCCGTAGTTGATCGTCACCACGACCAGCGTGGCGGCCACCATCAGGAGGACGAACGGGGTTCCCGCCGGCCCGTACTGGTCTCCGAACAGCTCGCGCATGAGATCGGTGCCGACCAGCGCCGATCCGAGCCCGATAGGGAGCGCGGCGACCGCGAAGAGCGAGGCGAACTCACCGACCTGGTGGCGAAGGCGCGTCGGGTCGGAGAGGCCGAGCGCGCTGGCGTAGGGGAAGAGCACGGACGCCCAGAGGGCGGCGAGGGCGATCACCGCAAGTGGAACCTTGTACGCAACCGCGTACTGCCCGACATCGTCGGTGCCGCGCAGGTAACCGAGCATGACGGAGTCGATCGCGTAGTAGATCGAGATCATCACGCCGGCGATGCCGAATGGCAGGCCGGCACGAAAGCGCGCAAGCGAGCGCCGCCAGCTCCAGGCGAGGGCCGGTCGTCCCACCGACCGAAGAACCGGCACGAGCGTCGCCAGCGCTGTGACCGCGACCCCCGCCACGGCGCACCAGGCAAGCGTCCGCGCTCCCTCCGGGCCGCCATGGACGAGCAGCAGGACCAGAGCGACGTTGACGAGGCTGCCGAGCACGCGCGCGAGCGCGACCCAGCCGAACCGCTGGGTTCCGTAGAGGACCCACGCGAGCGACGCTGCTTCGATCA
>DASZCV010000135.1:0-1633 GCA_035942755.1 Thermoleophilaceae bacterium | reverse complement strand
ATCGACTACTTCCCACCCCACATGCACGGCCAGGCGCGTGCGATGCTCGCGGGCACGCTCAGGGGAGCGTCTCCCAGCGCCTCGTGCGCACCGCCGACGGTCGTGGCCGGGCGGCGACCTGCGAGATCCTGCGCACGACCGGGCGCGTGATGACCATGAACCCGGCCGAGACCGGGCGCCTGAGCGAGGTCATGACCGAGGGCGCCTACTACGGCATGCAGACCTTCGACCAGCACCTCCTCGCCCACGTCCAGAGCGGCCGCGTGGAGATGGAGGAGGCCCTCAAGGCCGCGACGAGCCCCCACGACTTCAAGCTCCTCGTGGCCTCCGGTGGCCAGCGCTCGACCTCGGTCGACCAGCTGATGACGGCCTGACGCCATCCGGCCGGGGCGAGCGCCCCTTACCCGCTGGACGCACGTTCTCTTGACGCGGACAGCTCGACGCGAGAGAGTGCGCGCCGACAGGCCAAACGCTCAGAGGAGGGCAATATGCAGAGCTCGCTCGGCGAGTTCCAGGAGACGACCAGCGCCGAGGCGTTCACGCTTCAGAACTCGAAGCTGCTCAAGGTCAGGCTCGAGTCGGTCACCATCCAGGCCAAGCTCGGCTCGATGGTGGCCTACCAGGGCGACGTGCGCTTCGAGCACGCGGGCTCCGGCGGGCTCGGCCGCTTCGTCAAGAAGGCGGTCACCGGCGAGGGCACCCAGCTCATGAGGATGGAGGGCACCGGCGAGGTCTTCCTGGCCGATCACGCCCAGGACATCCACCTGATCAGGCTCGAGGACGATCGCGTGACCTGCAACGGCGCGAACGTGCTGGCCTTCGAGGCGGGCATCGACTGGGACATCCAGAAGGTCCAGGGCGGCATGGCCGGCGCGATGGCGGGCGGCCTGTTCAACCTGTCGCTCGGCGGCAGCGGCTGGATCGCGATCATCTCGGACGGCCCTCCCGTCCTGCTCAACACAGGCGCCGCGCCGACCTTCTGCGACCCCCAGGCTGCGATCACCTGGTCGAGCGGAGTTCAGACGCAGGTCAAGACCGACGTCAACCTCAAGTCGTTCATCGGCCGCGGCTCGGGTGAGACCATTCAGATGGCCTTCAGCGGGGAGGGCTGGGTCCTCGTGCAGCCGAGCGAGGGCCAGGTCCAGGGCGCGATGCCGGCGGGCGGCGGCACCGGCGGAGGTCTGCTCAAGCAGCTCGGCGGCTGATCCCACGAGGGGAGCCGTGGCGGGCGGCTGCGGTTCCCCTCCATTCGCTTCAGTATCTGAAGTCTCGCGCTAGAATGGGCAAAGATGGCCACTCAGCGCGACGACACCTGTCCGGTCTGCGCGACCGCCGAGCTGGTCTGCGGCAAGTGGACGATCCTCATCCTCCGCGCCCTGGCCGAGGCCTCCTGCCGCTTCTGCGAGCTCGAGCGCTCCCTCGCCGGCATCAGCCCCCGCACCCTGTCGCTGCGACTGAGGGCGCTGGAGCACGAGGGCGTGGTGACCCGCGAGACCTTCGCCGAGGTACCGCCCCGCGTCGAGTACGCGCTGACCGAGAAGGGCCGGGCGCTCGTCCCGCTGGTAGAGGACATGCGCGCCTACGGGCGCGAGTGGCTCTCGGCCGAGGCGGCGGCCTGCGCCGAGGTCGCGTA
>DASZCV010000134.1:0-3363 GCA_035942755.1 Thermoleophilaceae bacterium | reverse complement strand
GTGTGGACTTCATCTCCGTCGGCGCGCTCACCCATTCCGCCCCGGCGCTCGACCTGTCGCTCGTGATCGAATCCCTGTAGCCGGTGGTGGGTCACTGACCCACCCTGTAGCCGCAGCGCTACAATTTATGAAGCGCTCGTCCGTTTCCATGGGGGCGGGCTTCATTTCGACACCGAGAGAGGTTCGAAACATGCCGGTCCAGACCACGCCCCAGGCGGGGCACGCGCCAGCACACATCGAGCTGGAGAACCTCCCTGCCCTGAAGCGAGAGGTCCGCCAGCTCGCCGAGCAGCGGGACACGGTGATCCTCGCCCACAACTACCAGGTGCCGGAGATCCAGGACGTGGCCCACGTCGTGGGCGACTCGCTGGCTCTCTCCCGCCAGGCGGCGGCCGCCGGCGCTCAGACGATCGCCTTCTGTGGCGTGCACTTCATGGCGGAGACCGCGTCCATCCTCTGTCCCGAAAAGACAGTGCTGCTGCCCGACCTGGACGCCGGCTGCTCGCTTGCCGACTCGATCACCGCGGACGAGCTGCGCGCCTGGAAGGCCGCCAATCCGGGGGCGATCGTGGTGATGTACGTGAACACCACGACCGAGGTAAAGGCCGAGACCGACTACTGCTGCACGTCGTCGAACGCGGTCCAGGTGGTCGAGCACATCTGGCGCGAGCACGGGGAGGACGCCCAGATCCTCTTCGGCCCCGACATGTTCCTCGGCGCCTACGTGGAGAAGGTGACCGGCCGGCGCATGAAGGTGTGGACCGGCGAGTGCCACGTGCACGCAGGCATCCGGCCGCGTGACATCACGGCGGTCCGGGAGGCCAACCCCGGCGCCGAGTTCCTCATCCACCCCGAGTGCGGCTGCTCCACGTCGGTGATGGAGTACGTGGCCGCGGGAGACGTCGATGCAGAGAACACCCACATGCTCTCCACGGGCGGCATGCTCACCCACGCCCGTGAGTCTGAGGCCGACACCTTCATCGTTGCCACGGAGACCGGCATGCTCTACCCGCTCGAGCAGGAGAACCCCGGCAAGCGCTTCGTGCCGGCCAACCGGGCGGCGGTCTGCCAGTACATGAAGATGATCACCCTTCCGAAGCTGCGCGACTGCCTGCGCGACATGAGCCCGGTGGTGAAGGTCAGCCCGGAGATCGCAGAACGCGCCCGGGTGCCGATCGAGCGGATGGTGGCGATCACCCCGTAGGTGGCCGCTACCTCGCGGCTCGCACCCGCTGTCGGGCGTCGCGGAAGTGGATGGCCTCGTAGGCGATCAGTGACGCGCAGAGGGCTGCGAGCACCCCCAGTGTCAGGAGGGCATCCACCTCCACCGCCACGGGTATGAGCCCCGCCGCAACCGCGGCCACCACCAGGCGCTGGCGGTTCAGCGTGCCGATGTTGCGAAGCCGGAACGCGATGTGTCCGACCAGGTACAAGGTGACTCCCCCGCAGAGCGCGACGGCCGGCACGACCTTCAAAGGCTCGTCTACCTCGCCGATCGTCTTCTTGGCGCCGAGCGCCATCAGCACGATGCCGGCAATCATCAGCACGTGGATGTAGCTGTACGAGTCGCGCGCCATCCTTACCTGGGCTAGTCCCTTGGCCTCGTGCAGGTGACGTTCCGCCACGAGCGCCACCACGTCGAAGTACAGCCACCACAGGGCGGCGGCCAGCACGATGCCGAACATGGCGGCAAGAACCACCTGAAGATCCAGGACGATGCCCGCGGCGCCCAGGCCGGTGGCCACGATCGACTCGCCAAAGGCGATGATCACGATCAATCCGTGGCGCTCGGCGAAGTGGCCGGGTTGAAGCGTCCAGCCGCCCATCCCTCCGAGGACGGGACCCGCGTAGTCGATCGCGATCGCGGCAAGCCAGAGCAAGCCCTGCGGGGGGCCGGCAAGGAAGCTCGCGACGACGAGCAGCGCAGCGGCGACGACCATCGAGGGCGCCAGCCGTTTCACAGCCTGCTGGACCCCGGTGTCGTTGGATGCGAAGCCGTACAGCAGGATGTGCGCCGCGCGCACCACGAGGTAGGCGAGGGCAAACAGCAGGGCGTCGTCGTTGAACGCGTTCGGAATCGACAGGGAGACCACGAACATGGCCCCCATCGCCACGAACATCACCAGGCGCACGTGGTCCTTTTCGGTGTCCAGCGTGTTGGTCAGCCACGAGTAGGCCACCCACGCCCACCAGACCACCGCGAGGATCATCAGCCCCCGCGCGAGGCCCTCCCAGGTCGGATCCTCTGCGATGAACTGAGTGACCTGTGTGATCGCAAACACGAAGACGAGGTCGAAGAACAGCTCCAGCGGTCCGACCCGCTGCTCGGCGTCGCTCGCGTGCTCGGATCCCTCAGCCGCCTCGGCGGCGTCCACCAGCGTCGGATCGGCGGCCATGGGCGAGAGGCTATCCCGGCGTGCAGTGATCAGCGAAGCGTCAGCACCAGCTTGCCGGTGGCCCGGCGCTCGTCCAGGTCCCGCAGCGCCTGAGGACCTTCCTCGAGCGGATAGGTGGCTCCCACCATCGGGCGCACGAAGCCCTCGTCGGCGAGCCGCTCGAGGTCCCTGGCGATCTCGGCCACGAGCTCCGGCCTGTCGGCCACGAAGCCGCCCCAGCCGACACCCACCACCGACACGTTGCGCAGTAAGAGACGGTTGGCGGCCACGCTCGGTATCTGGCCCTCGGCGAAGCCGATCACGAGCAGCCGTCCCTCTGGGGCGAGCGAGCGCACGCTGTCTGTGAAGCGATCGCCGCCCACGGGGTCGTAGACCACGTCGACGCCGCGCCCGCCGGTGAGCTCGCGTACGGAGCCGAGCCAGTCGCCGTCGCTTCGCACAACCTCGTCCGCGCCCGCCTCCCGCGCCACGCGCTCCTTCTCCTCGCTCGAGACCACTGCGATCGTCCGCGCTCTCGCCCCGCGCGCGATCTGGATCGCGGCGGTGCCCACTCCTCCGGCGGCACCGTGCACGAGCACCGTCTCCCGCTCCCGAAGCTGACCGCGGCGGTGAAGCGCGAAGTGTGAGGTGTGGTAGTTCATCACGAACCCGGCGCCCTGCTCCATGGAGAACGACTCCGGGAGGGGGAATGTCATCGCGGGATCGGCAACCGCGCGGTCGGCGAGGCCCCCGAACGTGATGGCCATCACCTCCTGGCCCATCTCGAACCCGGCGCCATCGGCTGCCGCCGCCACCGTGCCGGCAACCTCCGTGCCGAGCGTGAAGGGCACCTCCGGCTTGACCTGATACTTGCCCCGGCTCAGGAGCAGGTCCGGGAACGCCACGCCACCGGCATGCACGTCGATCAGGACGCCGGCGCCCATGTCGGGTTCGGGCGCGTCGGGGGCGACCACCACGCCGTCCGGGC
>DASZCV010000133.1:0-7047 GCA_035942755.1 Thermoleophilaceae bacterium | reverse complement strand
TCGCGGTGCTGCTGGCAGCGGGTTCGGGCCTCGCCGCCGTGCTCGGCCACAGGACGAGCGACCGCGAGCGGACCGCCGTCTACGCGGCGGTCGCCGTCGGGGTGGCCACGCTGGCGATCGCCTGGCTCTTCTCGCAGATATCGCCCGCCTGGACCACGCGCTACCTCGGAGTGGCGCTCGGCCCGATCTTCCTGCTGGCATCGCTCGGGCTCGCCCGTGCCGGCAACCTCGGGCTGGCGGCGCTCGTGATCATCCTCGGCATCTGGGCGATTCCAAAGACGACGAGCCTCGAGAACAAGTCGAACATCTCCGATCTCGCAGGCGCGGTGGAGGACCGGCTCCGACCCGGCGACCTCGTCGTCACGCTGCAGCCCGAGCAGCACCCACTCGTGAACTACCACCTGCCCGCCGGCCTCACGCAGGCCACGCAGCTCGGACCCGTCGAGACGAAGGGCGTCATGGACTGGCGCGACGCAGAAGAGAAGCTCGAGGCGGCCACGCCGGAAAAGGAGCTGCGTCCGCTCCTTGATAGGCTGCCGCGCTCGCAACGTGTGCTCCTGGTGCATCCGGTGACCTCTTCGATCGAGGACTGGGATGCGCCCTGGACGCAGCTCGTCCGGCGAAGGGCGGCCCAGTGGGGGCAGGCCATGGAGCTCGACAGGCGCTTCGTCCGCGAGGCCGTGGTGCCCGCGTTCTACCGGCGCGCGCGACGGATCGGGGTGCGTGGCGTCCTCTACAGGAAGACTGCTGACCAATGAGCGAGAACGAGCAACAGCCCACCGCCGTCGAACAGGTCCCAGAGCCAGCGACTCCGGGCGTGCGCGAGAACCCGACCCTGATCATCGGCGCAGGTCCCGCCGGGCTGACGGCCGGCTACCTGCTGGCGAAGCGGGGTCTGCCGGTGATCGTCTTCGAGGCCGAGGATCAGGTGGGCGGCATCGCCAAGACCGAGGTGCGTGACGGTCCGGGCGGCCAGTACCGGTTCGACCTCGGCGGGCACCGCTTCTTCACGAAGGTGAAGGAGGTCGACGACCTCTGGCACGAGATCATGCGCGAGGAGTTCCTGAAGCGCCCGCGCATGTCGCGCATCTACTGGAACAAGAAGTTCCTCGACTACCCGCTGCGCGGCCCGGACGTGATCAAGAAGCTCGGCCCGGTCGAGCTGACGCGCGCCTTCCTCTCCTATCTGTGGGCCCAGATCAAGCCCAAGGGACGCGAGGACACCTTCGAGCAGTGGGTGTCCAACCGCTTCGGAAAGCGCCTCTTCAACCTGTTCTTCAAGTCCTACACCGAGAAGGTGTGGGGGGTGCCAACCTCCGAGATCCGCGCCGAGTGGGCGGCCCAGCGGATCAAGGGGCTGTCGTTCTTCAGCGCCGCCAAGGCCGCGTTCTTCGGCAACAAGGGCAACATCAAGACGCTGATCGGCGAGTTCCACTACCCGCGCTTCGGCCCGGGGCAGATGTGGGAGACGATGACAGAGGACATCCGCAGCCTCGGTGGGGAGGTGCTGATGAACACCCCCGTCGAGAAGCTCGAGGTCTCGAATGGCCGGGTCACAAAGCTGCACGCCGGCGGTAAGGAGTACGAGGCCAACCATGTGATCTCCTCCCTGCCGCTGCGCAACGTGGTCGGCATGGCCGATCCGCATCCCAAGCCCGAGGTGGTGGCGGCCGCCAAGGGGCTGCGCTACCGCGACTTCCTCACCGTCTCCCTCGTGCTCGACGGCGAGGACCTCTTTCCGGACAACTGGATCTACATCCACGAGCCGGATGTCGAGGTGGGCAGGATCCAGAACTTCCGCTCGTGGAGCCCGTGGATGGTGCCCGACGACACCAAGGCATGCGTCGGCCTCGAGTACTTCTGCTTCGCCGGCGACCATCTGTGGGAGACCGACGACGACGAGCTCGTCGAGCTCGGGATGCGCGAGCTCGAGCAGCTCGGCCTCGCAAAGCGGGACGCGCTCGAGTTCGGGTTCGCCACCCGCGTTCCGAAGGCCTACCCGATGTACGACATGGATTACGCCGACCGCATCACCGCGATCCGCGGTTGGCTCGACGGGATCGAGAACCTCCAGCAGGTCGGCCGCAACGGGCTCCACCGCTACAACAACTCCGATCACTCCATGCTCACCGCGATGCGTGCGGTGGACAACCTCGTGAAGGGCACCGAGTACGACATCTGGGCGGTGAACGCCGAGTCGGCTTACCACGAGGAAGAAGACCAGGATGAGCAGCAGCCCTACATCGAGGCGCCTGAGACGGAGGCACAGAAGGCTCCACTGGCCGGCTAACGGGGGAGGTAGTGGCCCTCCCACTCGCGGTGACAGTGAGCACCGCTCGTGGGAGGGCCACTACCTCCTGAGCAGTTCTCGCTGCGGGCGGGATGCCTCCTCTCCGAGGTCCTTCGGCGGGGCCCGGGGGGCGCGCGGGATCCGGACCTTTGGGACGCCGTAGCCCTGGCGGCAGTTGCGAAGGCGGTAGACCGTGGCCACCGGACCCGGGCGGTGGTAGGCCGTGGGCTCGTAGTTGTAGGAGAGATCGAAGTCGAAGGGAACGGGGTCGGCGTCCGTGTCATAGGGGCTGAACCTGCGCAGCACCCGTGCCTCGCGCCCGAGGCGACGGTAGTAGTCACGCACGCCCGCGTCGCCGGTGGCGATCGCCCGGTCGCGGACGATCCCGAAGGTCACGATCACGCAGTAGCCATGGCGGCGGTACTGGTCGATGACCGTCCCGTCGACCGCGAGGTGGTAGGCGGTGGCCGCGACCCCGCCGTCGGGGCGGGTGAACTGACCGGGCTTGAAGCGCCGACAGACCATGCGCCCACCGGCGACCCGGTAGCGCCACCCGGGCTCCGTCCAATCGGCGCGGCGCGGGCAGCGGCCGAGCCAAGATGGAGGCTCCCCGGCGGGGTCGACGCGAAACCAGCGGCCGGGGACGGCCGGTTCCACCGAGAGCCGCAGCTCCGGCGGGAACGCCCGCTTCAGGTAGTCGCGGACCTGCTCGCGCGTGTCGTCCCGCCCGAGCACGGCGGCGGTGCGCAGGTCGGCCGCCAGGGGTTGCACGATCGCCGCCACGGTAAGGAGGGCGAGGGTGGCGGTGCGGGCGGCCGGGTGGCGAACAAGCTCGGCGGCGCGGGACAGGCCCACGGCCGCCAGCAGCGCGAGGGCAGGGTAGGCGGGCAGCGACCAGCGGCCGAAGTAGCGCGCCTGGAGGGACAGGTAGATCAGCAACGCAACGGGGAAGCCCGCCAGGATCAGCGCTCGCGCCCGGCTCTGCCTCGCAAGCACGGCCGCGCCGACCACCGCCGCCAGGCCCGCGAGAAAGCCCAGTCCCCACCTGAGGCTGTCGAGATAGTGGGACAGGCCGTCTCCCTCCTGCCCGGGCTTTGCCTCCTTGGCCGTGATCTCGGCCTGCAGCCGCAGGTCGGCACGGACCTCGGAGAGGTTGAGCAGCAGCGCCGGGTTCAGCGCCATGAGCACGACGCCCGCGGTGGCCGTGGCGGCAACGAACACCGCCACCGCTCTGAGCGGTCCGTCGCTGCGGACGCGGGAACCGGCCGCGATCGCCAACGGGAGCAGGAGCAGGCCGCTCGTGTACTTGAACGACAGGGCGAGCCCGATGGCCACTCCGGTGAGCAGGACATAGCGTCGTCCGCCCGCCTCGGCCAGCCGCACGCACCCGTACAGGGCAAGGGCCACCCCCGCCAGTGAGCCGGCGTCGCTGACCGCTACCCGTGAGTAGGCCACCGGCAGGAACGCGAAGGAGATCAGGGCGGCCGCAACCAGTCCTTCCCTTGCGCCCCAAAGTCGTCGCCCGGCCCAGAAGGTGGCCGCCGCTCCCGCGATGCACAACACCGCGATCAGCGCCCGAGCCGCTATCCACACCGCCGTGGGGTCCCGCTCGAAGTCCGCCACGACGCTTCCCGCCGGCAGATCGAGGAGGAACCGCAGCGGCCCGTACATCACGCGCAGCAGGACGTGCACGAGCTCCGTGAACAGTGGGGGGTTCTGGTAGTAGCCCGGGTCGAGCCCTTCCCGGAACATGAGCACGGCGCGGTTGGTGAAGTGGGTGCTCTCATCGATGCTCCAGACGAAGGGCAGCCCGTAGTCCACGTGCACCAGTCGCAGCGCCAGTCCACCCGCGAGGAGGGCAAGCAGCACCAGCCGCTCGGGCGTGACGGATCGGAGGGGGCGCACGGCGTGCAGACTAGATGCCGGGTTTGTCAGACACCGGAGGCTCCTCAAGCCGTTGGTAAGGTTGACTCCCGAGTCAACAGCGGCTCGACGCACATCCGAATGGCTTCAATCACGGCCCCCGAGCTCGACGAGCAGCATCTCCAGCGAGCGATCGAACTGGCGGCCGAGGCGCGCGGCCATACCAGCCCGAACCCGCTCGTGGGAGCGGTGATCGTGAAGCACGGGCGCACGATCGGAGAGGGCTTCCACGCAGCCGCGGGTGAGCTGCACGCGGAAGCGGTTGCCGTGGCCGGCTGCGAGGAGGACCCCGCCGGGGCGACGATGTACGTCTCCCTCGAGCCGTGCGCCCACGTGGGGCGGACGCCCCCGTGCACGGACGCCATCATCGCCGCCGGCATCGCGCGTGTCGTGGTGGCATCGGATGACCCTACGAGCAAGGCGGCCGGCCGCGGCCTCGGGATCCTGCGCGACGAGGGAATCCAAGTGGAGATCGTGGGAGGCGAGCTCGGACATGCCGCCCGCCTGCTCAACCAGCCATTCCGCAAGCATGCCCGCAGCGGCCGTCCGCTCGTGATCCTGAAGTCGGCCATGGCCCTCGACGGCAAGGTCGCCACCAGGACCGGGGACTCCCAGTGGATCTCCGGCGAGTCGAGCCGCGCCCGCGCGCATCGGTGGCGATCCGAGTGCGACGCCGTCGCCGTCGGCATCCACACCGTGACCGCGGACGACCCGCTCCTGACCGCGCGCGTCGAGGGTGTCGGGCGCCAGCCGCGTCGCGTGGTGTTCGACTCGGAGGCAAGCCTGGCGCTCGACAGCAAGCTCGCCCGCAGCGCCGACGAGGTTCCGCTCATCGTCATCTGCTCGCGTGCGGCGAAGCGTGCGGCCACCGATTCGCTGCGCGCGGCGGGCGTCGAAGTGATAGTGACCGCCGGGGAGAACGAGGCAGCTCGCGTGGGCAACGCGCTCGACGAGCTCGGCCGGCGCGAGGTGCAGTCATTGCTCCTCGAGGGAGGCCCCCACCTGGCGGGCGTCTTCCTCGAGGCCGGCGAGATCGACGAGGCGCGGATGTTCGTCGCGCCGATGATCATCGGCGGCCGCGAGGCCAAGGGCGCGGTGGAGGCCCAAGGGGTGGAGCGGATCGACGATGCGGTCCGCGGGATGACGACCGCGATCGAGCAGATAGACGAGGACGTCCTGATCACCGTCCGTCTGAGGGAGTGGTGATGTTCACCGGGCTCGTGGCATCGACGGGCAGGCTGGCGTCGCTGCGTGAGGGCCACCTCGCCGTCGAGGTCGCCCGGCTCGACCTGGCCGAGGGTGACTCGATCTCCGTCAACGGCGTCTGTCTCACCGCCACCGCGGTAGCTGAGCGGGGCTTCGAGGCCGATGTGATGGGCGAGACGCTCCGGCGCACAGCGCTCGGCGAGTTGAAGGCCGGCGATCCCGTCAATCTCGAGCCGGCGCTCCGGGCAACCGACCGCCTCGGCGGCCACATCGTCCAGGGCCACGTCGACGGCACGGGTGTCGTCGGGTCGCTCACGCAGGAGGGCTTTGCCCGGCTCGTGTGCATCGAGGCGCCGGCTGGGCTGCTGCGCTACGTCGTCGAGAAGGGCTCGATCGCCGTCGACGGTGTGTCCCTGACGGTGGCGGAGGTGGATGACGGGTCCTTCTGCGTGGCGCTGATCCCGGAGACGCTCGAGCGCACCACCCTCGGCGCCGTGGCTGTCGGGCGGCGCGTCAACCTCGAAGTCGACGTGCTCGCCAAATATGTCGAGAAGCTCGTGTCACAAACCGCGGAGGCACCATGACGGACTCACCGTTCAGCTCCATAGAGGATGCCCTCGAGGATGTGCGCGCCGGGAAGATGGTGATCGTCTGCGACGCCGAGGAGCGGGAGAACGAGGGCGACCTGACCCTTGCCGCCCAGTTCGCCACCCCCGAGGCGATCAACTTCATGGCCACCCACGGCCGCGGCCTGATCTGCCTGGCGCTCACCCCCGAGCGCTGCGATCAGCTGGGGCTCGACCTGATGGCCGCCAAGAACGAGTCGGCCTTCGAGACCGCGTTCACCGTCGCGATCGAGGCGCGCGAGGGCACCACCACGGGCATCTCGGCCCACGACCGCGCGCACACCATCCAGACCGCCATCGATCCGGACGCCAAGCCGAGCGACCTCGTTCAGCCCGGGCACATCTTTCCGCTGAAGGCCAAGGCGGGCGGCGTGCTCGAACGCACCGGGCAGACGGAGGCGGCGGTGGACCTCGCGCGCCTGGCGGGGCTTAACCCGGCAGGCGTCATCTGCGAGGTGATGAACGACGACGGCACGATGGCGCGCGTGCCAGACCTGGCGCTCTACTGCAAGCGCCACGGATTGAAGATGATCACGGTCGCCGACCTGATCGCCTACCGGCGCAGGCATGACAAGCTGATCGAGCGGGTGGTCGAGACGGGGCTGCCCACCGCCTTCGGGGACTTCGCCGCCGTGGGCTTCCGCTCGCTAGTGGACGACAAGCACCATGTCGCGATGGTGAAGGGCGAGGTGGCCGGCGCCGACGACGTGCTGGTGCGGGTGCATTCGGAGTGCCTCACCGGCGACGTGTTCCACTCGCTGCGCTGCGACTGCGGCCAGCAGCTCGAGGCGGCGCTCGCGCGGATCGAGCAGGAGGGCAGCGGCGTGCTGCTCTACCTCGCCCAGGAGGGCCGCGGCATCGGCCTGCTGAACAAGCTCAAGGCGTACGAGCTGCAGGACAAGGGCGCCGACACGGTCGAGGCGAACGAGCGCCTCGGCTTCAAGCCCGACCTCCGCAACTACGGCATCGGCGCGCAGATCCTGCTCGACCTCGGCCTCAAGT
>DASZCV010000132.1:0-3376 GCA_035942755.1 Thermoleophilaceae bacterium | reverse complement strand
CGCGCCCTATCAGACGGTGTGCAGCTACTGGAACTACTTCATCCACGAACTCGGGGAGCAATGGTCCCAGACATCGCCGACGGGTGGAACGATCCAGCACCAGGGCCTCAAGCTCGTCAACCCGGTGCAGCCGAACACCCTGGCCAACACCGAGGCCTCGCGCCCGTGGGACGTGCCGCCGGGAGTGGACCCCGTTGGCGCAAGGGCCGGGGGCCTGTCGCTCGGCCGCCTCTACCCGGCGTTCTACCGAACGGCGATAGACGCTCAGGGTAATGCGGATTGCGAGACGGGCCAGGTCGGCTACATCAAGGGCCCGTTCGACGTCAAGAACCGCTACGGGCCCGGAACGCTTCCCAACGGCACTCCCACGGGCGGCAACTTCTCGGTCACGGGGTCTGACTTCCCGATCCTCTCGGGCGGCACCTACAAGTCGCGTGAGCTCGGCCTCAACAACCTCAAGGATGTGGACAAGCTGCGATGAGGCGCAGGCGCAGGCATCCACAGCACGGAGGCATGTCCCGCTTCACGGCGGGGCTCATCGCGATCGTGGTGATCGCCGTGGCCACCTTCTTCGGCTTCACAAAGGCCAATCCGTTCGCCAGCCCCTACGAGCTGCAGGCGGTCTTCAAGGACGCCAACAACCTCAATCCGGGCTCGCCGGTCCGGATCGCGGGCGTCGACGTCGGCCAGGTCAAGGGCATCGATGCCAACGCCAACGGCACCGCCACGGTGAAGATGGAGCTGAAGGACGAGGGCCTCCCGATCCACGACGACGCGACGCTCAAGGTGCGACCGCGAATCTTCCTCGAGGGCAACTTCTTCGTCGACGTGCACCCGGGGTCGCCGTCGGCACCGATCCTGGAGGAGGGCGAGCCGATCGGCCCGACCCAGACCGCCGCTCCGGTCCAGTTCGGAGATCTGCTGACCGCCCTCCAGAGCGATACGCGCTCCGACCTCCAGGTCTTCCTCAAGGAGTACGCCAAGGGGCTCGAGGGCAGGGGCGCGGCCGGGTTCAACGAGGCCCTGCGCACGGGCGGGGATGCGTTTCGCAACCTCGCGATCGTCAACCAGGCGGCGCTCGGAAACGAGCCCACCAAGGACGTGCAGCGGCTCCTGAAGGGTCAGGGCAGGCTCTCGCGGGCGCTGACCGCCGACGAGGGCGCCCTCAAGGGCCTGGTGACGAACCTCAACGTCACGGCGGCCGCCTTGGCGCGCGAGGACCTGTCGCTCGAAGCTTCTATCCCCGCCCTGCGGGACACCCTTCGCGTGGGGCGCCCGGCACTCGGCTCGCTGAACTCGGCGCTGCCCTCGCTGCGCGCATTCGCCGTCGATGCCCTACCCGGCGTTCGCTCGTCCGGTCCGACCTTGAGGGAGGCGCTGCCCTTCATCCGCCAGGCCCGCGCGCTCGTCGGTCGCAACGAGCTGCGCGGTACGGCGCGCGAGCTGCGCGTGCAGATACCGCCCCTCGCGTTGCTCAACCGCCGGCTCGTGCCGTTCTTGGGCGAGGCTCGCACGCTCTCCTCCTGCACGAGCAACGTGCTCTCCCCGTGGGCCAAGTCGCCGATCCCCAACCCCGACGAGCCCGGCAACGACAACCAGCTCGTCTACCGTCAGTTCAACCGCGGCCTGGTGGGCCTGGCCGGCGAGAGCCGCCTCTCCGACGCCAATTCGTCCTACTTCCACACGAGCGCGGTGCCGGGCATCAACCGCCGCGGTGGACTCATCACCGTGCGCCCGGCCGCTCCCGCGGACCTCGGCGATCAGCCGCCCCCCCGCCGTCCCGACGTGCCCTGTGAGACCCAGGAGCCGCCGAACATGAACGCACCCGGCGGTCCGCTCGGGAGGTTCGCGAGCGAGCAGGACAGGAGCAGGCTGCCCGAGCTTCCGAGCAAGGCCACCCAGCGCTCCGCGCTGATGAAGGCGGCCAAGGCGTTCCGCACGTTCGAGCGCACGACGCTCGCCGACAAGAAGAAGCGCCTGGAGCGCGACCTCAAGAAGCTGGCGGCGGGGGCACGCGAGTGAGGCGCGCGATCCGCAAGCACCTGACCGACTTCCTGCTGATCGCCGGGATGTTCGTGCTCGGCCTGGGCGTGGCCGGCTACATCCTCTCCAACCAGCGGCTGCGCTTCCCGCTGGTGGAGGATAAGCCGTTCAAGCTCAAGGTGGAGCTGGCCGACGCCCAGGCCGTCCAGCCGGGCCAGGGGCAGAGCGTGCGCACCGCCGGCGTGAAGATCGGGCAGATCGGCAAGGTGAAGCTGGAGGACGGCAAGGCGGTGGTCACGCTCGAGCTCGAGAAGCGGTACGAGGGATACATCAAGCAGGACGCCACGGTGCTCCTGCGCACCAAGACCGGCCTGAAGGACATGTTCGTCGAGGTCGACCCGGGCACCGGGAAGCCGATACCCGAGAACGGTCGCGTCCCCGTGCACAACACCGCGCCAGACGTCGATCCCGACGAGGTGCTCGCGGCCCTCGACACGGACACGCGCGACTACCTCAAGCTGCTGATCTCCGGGGCCGGGAAGGGACTGGAGGGCCGCGGCTCGGACCTGCGGGAGACCTTCGCCCGGCTCGGCCCGCTCAACCGCGACCTCAACAGGGTGACCTCATCGGTCGCGCGCCGGCGCAAGAACCTGTCGAACCTCGTGAACAGGTACGGCCTGCTCACCGAGGAGCTGGCCACGAAGGACAAGGAGATCGTGCGGCTCGTGCGGTCCTCGAACGCCGTCTTCGAGGCACTCGCATCTCAGGACCTCGAGATTTCGGAAGCCGTCAGGAAGCTGCCCCCGACGCTGCGCCAGACCGCATCGACCCTGGCCAAGGTGGACACGCTAGGCGGGAAGCTCGGACCCGCCCTCGAATCGCTGCGGCCGCCGATCCGCCGGCTGGCCACCGCAAACCGGGAGGTGCTGCCGCTGGTGCGCGAGGCGACGCCCCAGATCAAGAACCAGATCCGGCCGTTCGCGCGTGTCGCCAGGCCCTTCGTTCGGGATCTCGGGACGGCCGGGGGCGGCATTGCCAAGGCCTCTCCGGACCTCACGATCTCCTTCAACAAGCTGAACCGGCTGTTCAACATCGGCGCCTTCAATCCCGGCGGGGCGGAGGCGTTGACCGGGAACCCGAAGGTCGACCGAGACCGCCAGGAGGGGTACCTCTACTGGCTTGGCTGGCTGGGCCAGAACACCACCTCGCTCTTCAGCACGGCCGATGCTCAAGGCCCGATCCGAAGGATCTCCCTCGGCGGGGTCAACTGCAGCATCTTCACCGGCGCCGGGCTACCCCCCGCACTCGCAACCGGCCTCGGCGCCGCGGGTCTATGCACCCCCTGATCGGTCTGCTCGAACATGGTTAAAGACACCCCGACTCCCCTCCAGCT
>DASZCV010000131.1:0-4977 GCA_035942755.1 Thermoleophilaceae bacterium | reverse complement strand
CCACCCTTCCGTTCATCGTGACCGCCGAGCTCGAGCTGGAGGGCCTGGAGGCGCTGTCACGAGAGATCGAGCGCAAGCTGTGAGCGTCGAGCGGCTCATCGAGCGCAAGGAGGTCGTGATCTGCGCCGGCTCGGGCGGCGTGGGCAAGACCACCACCTCGGCCGCGATCGCCGCCGGGATGGCCCAGCGGGGCAAGAAGGTGGCCGTCCTCACCATCGACCCGGCCAGGCGGCTGGCGGACTCCCTCGGGCTACCCGAGCTCGGGAATGAGGAGCGCCAGGTCGATCCCGCCCGACTGACGGCCGCCGGGCTGGGGGGGCCGGGGGAGCTGTGGGCCATGATGCTCGACGCCAAGCGCACCTTCGACGACCTCGTGGACGCCCACGCCCCCGACGCCCAGGCGCGCGACGCGGTGCTGTCGAACCCGATCTACCGGGAACTGTCGAACGCGGTGGCGGGATCGCAGGAGTACATGGCGATGGAGAAGCTCCACGAGCTCCACCAGGACGGCCATTACGACCTGCTCGTGCTCGACACACCGCCCACACGCAACGCGCTCGACTTCCTGGACGCGCCCGCCCGCCTATCGCGGTTCATCGACTCGCGCTCGCTGCAATTCTTCCGCGCCGGCTCGCGGGCCGGGCTGGGGCTGCTCGGCAGGGGCAGCGCCGCGCTGTTCTACGTGATGAAGCGCGCCACAGGCCTTGACCTGCTCGAGGACCTCACCAGCTTCTTCAACGCCTTGGGCGACATGACGGACGGATTCCGTGAGCGGGCCAAGCGGGTGGACGCGCTGCTCGGCGACAGCCGCACGACCTTCCTACTCGTGACCTCCCCGCGCGCTGCCTCGATCACGGAGGCCTCCTACTTCAGCCGCAGGCTGCGAGACGTCGACCTCCCCTTCGGCGGCGTCGTGGTCAACCGCATGCGCGACCGGCTGGCGGCGAGGCCCGGCCCCGAGCTCGAAGCCGAGCTCGCCGGGCTACTGGGGGCCCGGCTCGCGAGGAAGGTGGTGCACAACCTCGAGGATCACCTGCGCATGGCCGACCGGGACGCACGCAACGTGGCGCTGCTCAGGAAGGAGCTCGGTCGCCGCCCGACGATCGAGGTGCCCGAGCTGCCGGGGGACGTCCACGACATCGCGGGGCTGGCGGCGATGAACGCCTATCTGTTCGCGACTGACCAGCGCGGCTAGACCGGCGCCGAGTAGCCCTCCGGGTCGTCCCAGTCGAGCCCGTGGCGCGGACTGGCCTCCGCGCGGTGAGGCACGGCTTCCTCCTCCGCCTGACGCACCTCGACTTCGCCGGGCTCCTCCTCGAGCGCCTCGATCTCGTACACCATGTCCGGCGGCTCGGGATGCTCGCAGGCGGGCGGTCGCGCCGCGACCGTGGACGGCCCGTCGCGCAGCCCCCGGGCGCGAACCTCGAGCGGATCGGGCTGGTCGAGCAGGAGGTCGTCGGCCAGCGCGCGCAGGTCCGCCTGCAGGTAGCCGCAGATCAGGTCGCGCAAGAGTGCACGCAGGTGGCGCTCCACCTCATTCACGAGGGTGTGGGGGGAGTCGGAGCCCACGGCATCGAAGTAGTCGTCGTCCGCACCGTCTCGCATCACGAAGTGCTCGAGGGCGAGGGCCAGCTGGACGCGGCGCTGCGTGCGCTTTCGCTCGTCCTCCTCCGCGCACAACACCGCCACGCGAAGGCCTAGGCCCGAGCGGCTTCCGTCGGTGCCGGAATCGAGGAGCGCCCGCAGCCCGAGCAGGTAGTCCGAGAGCGCCTCCGCCTCCAGCCGGCGGCCGAGTCCCATCTCGAGGCGCGCGAGCGACCACGCCACGGAGGCCGGGCGAGAGCCCCCCCGGATGGCGTCCAGGAACTCCCGGAGCTCTTCGTCTTCACCCTCGAGGAAGACCCACGGCTCCCCGCGGGCGACCCCGGTCGACTCGATCTCGAACGGCTGCCAGTGCCCGTCCCCGGTACGCCGCCAGGCCACGGCGGCCAGCGCCAACCCGCCCGCCTTCCATAGCCGCAGCCCCGTGAGCACCTGACGGAACGCCTCGCTCGCCTCGGTCACCGACAGCGGTTCGTCGGGCGTGACCTCCCGGGTGAGGGTGAGGAGGGCGTTCGGTCGCCGGCCGGCGTCCTCGGGCGTGAGGGCGGCCGGATCGCCCCAAACGGCTTCATCCGGCGCATCGCTCAGCTCGCCGCGCGTCAGCGCCAGCCCATGGCCCAGGTCCACGTGCTCGGCCTCCAACTCGAGGCCGTGCACCGCCACCAGCACCGTGGCCGGCTGGCTTCGCTCGAACAGCGTGCGCTCCACGTGGGCGTAGACGCGCTCGAAGCGCTCCTCGGGAAAAGAGAAGTCCGTCGCGTCCTCGTAAAGGCGCTCGAGCATCGCCTGCAGCGCGGGCTCGGACTCGGCCCCGCGCAGGCCGTTCACACGGAGGTACGCGGCTGCTCCGGCGCCGAGCGCGTCGCCCGCGGCACCACAAGAGGGCAGCGCCCGCAGGCGCGACCAGCGGTCGGCGATGAACTTGCCGGTCAGCGGGCGGTAGTGGTAGAGCGTCGGCCCGCCGCGGACACTTCCCTCCTCGAGGTCGAACTGCAGTTCGGCCCCGGCGCTCTGCTCGTCGCGCAGGAGTGCAGCGGCCTCGAGCGCGAAGCCCCGGAGCGCATCGTGGAGGTCGCGGTTGCGCATGAGCGCGACTTCGCCGCGGGCGGCAAACCTCCTGCGTTGTCAGGGCTAGGCCGCGACCCTGGCGCTGCCGCTGCAGGCGCCGAGCCACTCGCGCCCGTAGGAGCGCATGTCCTCGATCAGCGGCAGCAGCGCGCGGCCCTTCTCGGTGAGGGAGTACTCCACGCGCGGTGGCACCTCCGGGAAGGTGTGGCGCTCCACTATGCCCTCCTCCTCGAGCGCACGCAGACGCAGCGACAGCGTGCGAGGAGAGATGCCGGCCAGCGAGCGCTCGAGCTCGCAGAAACGCGTGCGGCCGTCGGCCAGATCGCGGATCACGAGGATCGTCCACTTGCCGCATACGATCTCCGCGGTGGCGCAGACGGGACACGTCTCTTCCTCGAGGCGGGTGCTCATGGCGGCCATTGCGCCCAGTCTAGCGCGATACTTCAGGAACTGAAGCAAGGGGCCAGGGCGCCGCCGCGCCCAGGCCTCCCTCTCTTAGCTGCCCAGATTCCCGAGCAGGCCGCCGCCTCCGCCGCCCTGGGCCGGGGCCACGATACGTCCCTCGCTCGGCTGCACGAGAACCCAGCCGGCTCCCTGGAAGGCCATCTGGAGCGACTCGCCGGAGCCGCGCCCGATGAAGTTCTTCAGCTTGACGTCGGTCTTGATGCTCGTCGAGACGCCGCTCGACCACGTGATCGCCGCCTGAGGATCGGCGAAAGTCGGGGCGTCGCCGGTGTTCAGCAGGACCGGCGGGCCGTCGGAGATGATGGCCACCCAGCCGCTGCCGCTCAGCGCCATGTTGAACAGACCGCCCGCCATCATGCTCGATACCCCGCCCTGCACCTTCTGGATGTCCCAGTCGATGCCGGCGTCGAACGCAAGCACGTTGGCGCCGTTGCAGGTAATGGCGTCGTTCTCGAGCTTGATGAGATGTATCTCCTGGGCGGTGTCTGCCAGGAAGACCTCGCCGGTGCCGCTCATCTTCATCAGCTGGGTTCCCTCACCGGTCACTGCCTTCTTCAGCATCCGGCTCATGCCGCCCGCGCCGGCATGCTCGAAGCTGACCTCTCCCTGGTAGGCCACCATCGACCCGAGCTTGGCCTGGATGGTGATCTGATCGAGGCTCACCTTCAGCAGCTTCGAGTTCTGAAGCGCGAAGGCCTCACCCGACTGGGTCTCCTGGAACTCTCCTAGGGTGCTCTGCACCGGCTCCTCCTTTGTGGTCGTGTGCCCTCGGGCCAGCATAGGGGTGGCCTGCATCCTCGCCCAGGGCGATTGGGAGGGTCCTTCGCGGCACGGGCCCGCGGGAGCGACCTCAGCCAGGCGCGCCGTCCGCGGCGAACACCTGGTCCACCGAGGTCGACCGCTGGCCGTCCGAGGCAACTAGCAGCTTGAAGTCGTGCGGGTGGGTGGCCGCCCTCAGCGCGTCGTCCATCGACACGAGGCCGGCCTGCACGTGTGAGAGCAGGGCCTGATCGAAGGTCTGCATGCCGTAGTAGGCGCCCTCGGAGATCACCTCCGGGAGCTTGCCGGTGTCGTCGGGGTTCATGATCATGTCGCGGACGCGCCCGGTCATGCGCAAGACCTCGCAGGTGGCCACGCGTCCCCGGCCGTCCGGCGTGGGCACGAGGCGCTGGGAGACGACACCCTTCAGGGTGCCCGCCAACATCGCGCGCGCCTGCCGCTGTTCGGTCGGTGGAAAGAAGTCGATGATCCGGTTCACGGTCTCCGCCGCGTCGATCGTGTGGACCGTGGATAGCACGAGGTGGCCCGTCTCCGCAGCAGAGAGCGCGGTTCGCACCGTCTCCTCGTCGCGCATCTCGCCCACGAGGATCACGTCCGGGTCCTGGCGCAGGACGCGCCGAAGGGCCCGTTTGAAGGAGCCCGTGTCCTCGCCGACCTCGCGCTGGTTGATGATCGACAGCTTGTCGTGATGGAGGAACTCGACGGGGTCCTCGATCGTCACGATGTGCTTCGCCATCGTGCTGTTGATCCGATCGATCATCGCGGCGAGGGTGGTGGACTTGCCAGAGCCCGTCGTGCCGGTAAGGAGGATGATCCCGCGCTCCTCGTCCGCGAGGTCGTTGATCACGGGTGGCAGCAGGAGCTCGTCGACGGCCTTGATCTCGAAGGGGATCGCGCGGCATACGATCGAGATCGAACCGCGCTGGCGGAAGGCATTCACGCGAAAGCGCGCGAGACCGCTGATGGAGTAGGAGAAGTCGACCTCGTTGTCCTCCTCGAACTCCGCGAGCTTGCTCGGGTCGGTGAGCATCGCCCGGAAGATCTGCTCGGTGTCCTCGGGAG
>DASZCV010000130.1:0-9724 GCA_035942755.1 Thermoleophilaceae bacterium | reverse complement strand
TGGGCTGTTCGCCCATTAAAGCGGCACGCGAGCTGGGTTCAGAACGTCGTGAGACAGTTCGGTCCCTATCTGCCGTGGGCGTTGGAGAGTTGAGAGGAGTCGTCCCTAGTACGAGAGGACCGGGACGAACGGACCTCTGGTGTACCAGTTGTCCCGCCAGGGGCACTGCTGGTTAGCTACGTCCGGACGGGATAACCGCTGAAAGCATCTAAGCGGGAAGCCCACCTCGAGATGAGCTCTCCCATCCCCTTGAGGGAGTAAGAGCCCTGGAAGACCACCAGGTGATAGGCCGGATGTGTAAGCACGGTGACGTGCTCAGCAGACCGGTACTAATGCTTCGAGGGCTTGACGGAATACTTTTCGACCCGTCCTGGGTCGAGTCTGAAGGCCACCGGCCATCCATGGCCGGGTAAACGGGCGGCGTCGCCGCCCTCCAAATGGCTCGAGGATTGAGTGGTACCCGTAGGCCAACTGTGCGGTTTTGAAGGCCCGGCGGAGGGCTTCGGTCTCGCAACGTTTCGGTGGCTCATAGCGAGGGGGTCACACCTCTTCCCATTCCGAACAGAGCAGTTAAGCCCCTCTGCGCCGATGGTACTTGGCTCGAAAGGGCCTGGGAGAGTAGGTCGCCGCCGATTTCTTTAGTGCATGACGGGCCGCCCATGGGTGGCCCGTCCGTCTTCTAAGATCAGCGCTGTGAGCGTCCTCCAGATCATTCTCATAGTCCTAGTCGCCCTGCTCCTCCTCCTCTTTCTTGGCGGTCTGGTTGCCTCACGCCGGCGCGCGGAGAAGAACGCTCCGGCTTACTCACGCCACCTGGCCCAGGCGGACCACGCCCTCGAGCAGGCCAGGGCCGCGGACCGGGGATGGGACCGCCAGGTGATGGAGGACGTCGCCCGCGCGGCGCTGGCGCGGGAGCACCCCGAGCGGACCTTCGAGAGTCTGGACCTCGTGCTGGTGGACGATCGCCCCGGGGTAGATCAGGACAGGGCCCACTTCGAGGCCTCGGACGGCGATGAGCAGGTCATCGTGGTGCTGGGGCGCGACGAGTCGGGCTGGGCCGCCGAGCGGGTCGGCTGACGCGACCCGACCCAGCCCACGGCGGTGCACCCGCCGCGCCGGCGGTTCCGGGCTTCGCGCCGGAGACAGAGCTCGAGCGCCGTCTGGCCCGCGACCCCGTGCTGCTCGCGGGCTGGGCCTGGGGAACGCCGCGCCGTGGCCATCCCGAGGGATCGGTTGGGGCGCACGTGGCGGATCTCCTGCGCATGATCGACGAGTGGGGCGAGGCCGGCAAACGCCGTTCCGAACTTCGCTTCCTGGCGCTGGTCCACGACTCACTGAAGTTCCAGGTCGGCAACGAGCGTCCGAAGAGCGGCGACAACCATCATGCGGCGCGTGCCCGCGCGTTTGCAGAGACCTTGACGGGCGACGAGCGGCTCTTGTCCGTCATCGAGGAGCACGACCGGCCCTACGCGATCTGGAGGAAGCTGCGCCGTAGCGGCAGGCTCGACGAGACCACCTTCACGAGCATGCTCGCCAGGATCCCCGACCTCGACCTCTTCCTACGCTTCGTCGAGCTGGACGGCTCCACCGAGGGGAAGAACCCCGAGCCGGTGGAGTGGTTCAGAGACGAGTTGGGGCGTCGCGGCAAGGTGGGCTGATCCCCGCGGCCGGTGGACAGCTCTGACGCAGCCGGGGCATGGAAACCGAAGGGCGTCGACAAGCAGACGCTGCGCCCTCGTCCGGGCTCTCCAGCGCGAAGACGCCCTCGCGATCAACGCCGTATTCACCGAGCGTCGACAACTCCACCACGCGGTCGAGCCGGTCGAGCAGACGGGGGGCGACCCGGAAAGCGAGGGAGGAGAACATGTGTTCGGGAAGGTACGGCGCCCGCCGGACGGACGCCCTCCTGCATGAGAGAATCCTTGCAGGCGCTCGGCGCGCGGACGATGGTTTCGCCCGTGCGGGCGGCAACCTCTCCCGGCCTCTTGCACTGGAGTGAACCGTTTACGGGCCCCTGGCGCCGTCAAACGGTTCGAGGGCCCTTGGCGCCGTCAACCGTGCACTCGGCGCCGCGGCCGGGGGGCTTCGGGGCGACTGAAACGGTTCGAGGGCCCCTGGCGCCGTCAACCCTTCACTCGTCGAGGTCCCGCGGTCGCCGACGGGGCCCGGCGGCCGCGGCCGCACCTGCTCGTGCCGTGCCTTCCGCCCGACCGCGCTTCAGCGTGAGACGCGCACCGTGCCCGACGTGCCCCGCGGGCCGTCGGTGTACACGTAGCGGTACAGGCCGCGCTGCCTGCCGGGCAGACGGAAGCTGAAATACCCGCGAGCATTCGTGATGGCCTGTGCGACGGTGCGGTAGCGCCCCCCCCTTCTGGGGCTGTGCTGCACTCGGACGGTGTGGCGCCTGCCGGGCCGGACCTGACCCCAGAAGCGGTTGCCCGAGATCCAGAAGGGGTGGGGGAAGATCCGGTATGCGGGCTTCCTTCGACCGCTTCGGTATGCCAGTCCGCTCTGGAACTCACGGAAGCGCCGCACGCCGGAGCCGTCGAGGGCGCCATCGGTCAGCCGGAACTGGTTCAGCGCCCGGACCCGTGGCGTGCGCCACGCGATGTATGCCGCCTGCTGGAGGTAGCGCGACTGCGTGCCGAGCCGGACCCCGAAGGGGTCGGGCGGGTTGGTCTGGTATCCGAACTCGGTGTAGAAGACGCCCAGCCGGCGGCCGCGCCTCGGGTCGAGCGCGCGCCTGCGGACCAGCCGGTCCACGACGCGGAGGAGGCGCCCGGTGTCCCCGATCCCGGCATCGTGGCGGTTGAGCGAGGCCCGGCTGGGCGCTTGGAAGAACTGGTAGGGATGGTGGCCCAGCGCGTCGATGGGCAGCGGCTTGAAGCTCTTGCAGCGCCCGCGGCGGATGGGACGGTAGCGGGCGTCCCGGCAGGCCATCTCGCGCAGGAATATGAGCGGGCGGATGGGCCTGCGCGCCCCGCGCCCCGCGCGGCCACTCGAGGCGAGCTCTCCCACGAGGGCGACCGAGGTGGGATCGAGACGCTTGATGCGGGGGTAGGCCGCGTGGACCATCGCCCGGTAGAGGTGCGGGGCAACGAGCCCGGAGCGGTCGCTCTGGGGCTGAAGCCAACCGCCCTGGTTGGGCTCGTTCGAGATTCCCCAGTGGTCCACGAAAGGCGCGTAACGGCTGACGACCGCCTCGGCGAAGGAGGCAAACTCGCCGGGGCTCGGCTTCCAGAGCGGGTTCGGGCGCCTCGTCCTGCCGGTGGCCCAGATCGGCGCCGGGGTGGTGATCGACACCATGATCCGCAGGCCCTGACGCGCTGCGGAGGAGACCACCCGGTCGAGGAAGAGCCAGTTGTACCGGCGATCGCGCATGTCGGCGCCGTTGAAGCCGGCGGGCTTGCGCCGCGACGAGCTGGCCGGCGCGATCTGATTCCAGAAGGCCGACACCCTCAGCCGGTCTATGCCCAGGCGGCGGAAGGTGGCCATGTGGCGGTCGATCTTGGCCTGGGAGGCGCCCAGCAGCAGCTGGTCGTCCATGATCGAGACCTCGGCGTTCCGATCGGCCGAGGCCGCAGGCGTGAGCACCGCCAGTGCGAGCAGGGTCAACGCGAGCGAGCGCGCGCCGTAGGCAGCGATACGGCGTGGATGTGGGATAGGAGAAGTCATTTGACGCGGGCCGGCTGCCGCGGTACTGGCTAAACACCTCGCTACGGCGAAAAGTCGCGCGGGACGCCGCGCCGGCCGGGAGAATTGTGGCAGGGGCGGCTACCCGGCGGGCGCATCACGGCGGCGGTACGCTGGCGCCGCGGGGCCCGAGCCCGGCATCCCGGCGGCGCCTCGCAGCGCGCTCCCGAAGCACGAGCTGCCAGGCGGCGAGTGAGCGCTCGCCCCCGCGGTCAGGCCCGAGGCGCGAGCCCGAGCTCCGCGCTGCGCTCGGCCATCGCCGAGATCACGAACGCCAGGTGCTCGTCGAAGTTCTCTCCCAGCTCCTCGGCGCCGCGGCGCATCTCCTCACGGTCGACGGCTGCGGCGAAGCTCGGCTGACCCAGCTTCTTCTTGACGGACTTCGGCTTCATGCCCTCGATCCCCGTCGGCCGCACGAGCGCGCAGGCGGCGATGAACCCGCTCAGCTCGTCGACCGCAAAGAGGGTCTTTGCAAGCTGTGTCTCACGGGGTATTCCGAGCCGCTCGGCGTGGCCCGCGACGGCGTCTATCAGCTCTCGCGGGTAGCCCTTCTCCTCGAACAGCTCTAGCGCGATTCGCGGGTGTCCGGTCTCGAGGTCGGGGTACCTCTCGTAGTCGAGGTCGTGGAGGATGCCGGTAGCGGCCCACAGCTCCTCGTCAGCTCCGTACCTTCGCGCGTAGGCGCGCATCGCGGCCTCGACGCCCAGCACGTGCTTGCGAAGCGAGTCCGATTCGGTCCACTCGCAGAAGAGGGCCCAGGCTTCATCGCGCGTGGGTGAGGGCACCGGGGCAGGGTACCGGCCGCGTGAAGCGAACCAATCCAGCAGCCCAGATGCCCTTCGATACCCTCTCCGAGCCGTTTGAGGTCCGCGACCCAGGGACAGGACGCACCATGGAGAAGTTCATCATCGAAGGCGGCCAGCCGCTGTCCGGGACGATCGTTCCGGCCGGCAACAAGAACGCTGCGCTGCCCGCGCTCGCGGCCACGCTCCTCACCGAGGAGGAGGTGGTGCTGCGCAACATCCCGCGGATCCGGGACGTCGAGGCGATGATCGACCTGATCCGCGGGCTGGGAGCCACCGCCGAGTGGCGCGAGGACAACGTGGTCGCCATGTGTGCGGCTAACGTTTCCGCCACGGAGGTCGACGCCGAGCTGTCGGAGAAGATCCGAGCCTCCTTCCTGCTCGCGGGTCCGCTGCTGGCGCGCTTTGGCTCGGCCAACATGCCGCCACCTGGGGGCGACGTGATCGGCCGCCGCCGGCTCGACCCTCACCTGGACGCCTTCCGCGCGCTCGGCGCCCGCGTGGAGACCACGGACCGCTCCTACCGTCTCTCCGCGCCGCTCGGCCTACGCGCATGTGACTTCTTCATGGACGAGCCATCGGTGATGGGCACCGAGAACGCCATGATGGCGGCGGCGCTCGCCCCCGGGTCGACCGTGATCCACAACGCCGCCTCGGAGCCCCACGTCCAGGACCTCGCGCGCCTGTTGCTGCAGATGGGCGCGCGAATCGAGGGGATCGGCTCGAACGTGTTGATCGTCTATGGGGCGGAGACGCTCGCAGGCGCCGACTACTCGATAGGGCCCGACTACATCGAGGTCGGCAGCTTCATCGCCCTGGCGGCCTGCACCGGCGGCGAGCTTCGCATCCGGGACGTGGTGGCAGATGACCTGCGCATGACGCGGCTGGCCTTTGAACGGCTCGGCTGCCGCGTGGAGCTCCAGGGCAACGACGTGCTCGTCCCGCCACAGCAGCAGCTGCGGGTCAAGGACGACGAGGGCGACGCCATCTCGAAGATCGAGGACGGTCCGTGGCCGGCATTTCCCGCCGATCTGACCAGCATCGCGCTCGCGCTGGCCACCCAGGCCGAGGGCATGGTGCTGATCTTCGAGAAGATGTTCGAGAACCGGCTGTTCTTCGTGGACAAGCTCGTGTCCATGGGCGCTCGGGTCCTGCTCTGCGATCCGCATCGCGCGGTCGTGAGCGGTCCGAGCCGGCTTCACGGCGAGCGCGTGGAGAGCCCCGACATCCGTGCCGGCATGGCCATGCTCATCGCCGCGCTGTGCGCCGAGGTGAAGTCGGAGATCGGCAACATCCGCCAGATCGACCGTGGCTACGAGCGCATCGACGAGCGGCTGCGGGCGCTCGGCGCCCGCATCGAGCGGATTCCGTCGCGGGGTAGACCCGAGGGACTCACGCCGCAGGGTGAGTCCCTCCCGGCCTAGGCGCCGGCAGCCCCCGACGAGGAGAGGGTCGTGATGTACCCCATCCCACCGGGCTCGCGCGACGTGCTGCCCGACGAGATGTCCGAGCTGCGCTCGATCGGCCGGCGCCTGCGCCAGACATTCGAGTCGTGGGACTACGGCGAGGTGTGGACCCCGCTGCTCGAGTACGAGGAGGTGCTGCGCACCGGTGACGACGCCGCGGCCGGCGCCGGCTACCGCATGTTCGACGGGCGTGGGCAGGTGCTGGCGCTGCGCTCGGACATGACGATCCCGATCGCGCGCCTGGTGGCCACGAGGCTCGCGGGCGGAGCCGAGCCGCTGCGGCTCTGCTACTTCGCGCACGCCTACCGTGCCGTCGGCCATGGCAGCGGCCACCAGAGCGAGTTCCTGCAGGCAGGGCTCGAGCTGATCGGAGTGGCGGGCGAGCCGGGCGAGGCGGAGGTGATCGAGCTGACGCTGGCGGCCCTGGACGCGGCGGGCCTCGCCCGGCACCGGATCGGGTTGGGCGATGGCGCCCTCTACCGCACGCTGCTCGCCGCCCTGGAGGTGCCGGCCGACCGCCACCAGGATCTGCTGGAGCGCCTGTCGATGCGCGATCTCGTGGGACTCGAGCTGCTGGTCGACGGCCTCGGGCTTGCCCCGGACGCGCGGGACTTGCTGGTGCGCCTGCCTGCCCTGCGAGGCGGGCCCGAGGTCTTCGACCGGGTAGAAGGTCCCGTGGGAGGAGCCCTCGACGGGCTGCGGACCCTCTACGCCGCGCTGGCGGACCGCGGCGCGGGCGACCGCGTGATCCTCGACCTCGGCCTCGTGCGAATGCTCGGCTACTACACGGGCGCGGTGTACGAGGTCTACGACCCCGCGGTGGGTTTCACGCTGGGAGGCGGTGGCCGATACGACGAGCTGATCGGCCGCTTCGGGGACCCGCGGCCGGCCTGCGGGATCGGGCTGGACGTACAGCGCGTGCACATCGCCCAGGCGGCCGAGGAGGGCCTGCGATGAGGCACAAGCTCACGGTGGCAGTGCCCCGCGGCGCGCTCTTCGCCGACACGCTCGACCTGCTCGACACCCTCGGCGTGGAGACTGGCGAGGTGCGCTCGAACGACCGCAGGCTGCTCTTCGAGGATGCCGGCATCGTGACGATGCGCCCGGGCGACGTGCCGACCTACGTCGAGCACGGCGCCGCGGACATCGGGATCACCGGCAAGGACGTGCTGCTCGAGCAGCCCGAGCGGGAGGTCTACGAATTGCTCGATCTGGGCTACGGCCGCTGCGAGATGGTGGTGGCCGCCCGCACGGGAGACGACGCCCTGGCGGAGTCCTTGCGGCGCCTCGGACGCATGCGCGTGGCCACCAAGTATCCCCGGGTGGCCTCGCAGCACTTCGCGCAGACCGGGCGCCAAGCGGAGATCGTGGAGGTCAAGGGGTCGGTGGAGCTGGCACCGCTCACCGGGCTGGTCGACGGCATCGTGGACCTGACCGCCACGGGCACGACCCTCCGCGAGAACGGCCTCGAGGTGCTCGAGGAGATCGTGACCTGCACCGCGAGGCTGATCGCGAACCCCGTCGCGCACAAGCTGAAGGCCCCCGCGATGGATGCGCTCGTGGGCCAAATCAGGGACGGCGGCGCGTGAGGGTCCTGAGCAGGCCCCCGTCCGCCGGCGCCGGTGTCGACCCCGAGGTCGAGGCGGCGGTGCGCATGACCATCGCCAAGGTCCGTGAGGAGGGAGATCGCGCCCTGCTCGAGCTGACCGCGCGCTACGACGGCGCCGAGCTACGCCCGGAAGAGCTGCGGGTCGATCCGGCGCAGGTCGAGGCTGCCCTCGCCACCGTCGAGCCGGAGACGCTCACGGGCCTGCGCACGGCGATCCACAACGTGCGCGAAGTGGTGGAGGCGCAGCTGCACGACCCCGTCGAGGTCCAGCTCGACGAGGGCCAGACGGTGGCGATCGACGAGGTCCCCGTCGGCCGGGTGGGAATCTACGCGCCGGCCGGCACCACGGGCTATCCCTCCAGCTTGATCATGTGTGCGGTGACCGCTCGCGCCGCGGGCGTCGGCGAGATCGCCGTGTGCGCCGCACCGGCTCCCGACGCCAGTGCGCGCCCGCTGATCCTCGCGGTGTGCGAGCTGTGCGGCGTGCGCGAGGTCTATCGCATCGGCGGGGCGCAGGCCGTGGCCGCGCTCGCCTACGGCACGGAGACGGTGAGGCGCGTGGACGTGATCGCGGGACCCGGCGCCGTCCATGCCCAGGAGGCCAAACGGCAACTCACCGGAGTGGTCGGCATCGACGGCATCGCAGGGCCGAGCGAGCTGGTGGTGCTGGCCACCGCGGGCGCCGACCAGGAGCTCGTGGCGCTCGACCTGGTGGCCCAGGGGGAGCACGGCGCTGACTCGCTTCTGGTGCTGGTATCGCCCGACCCCGCCCTGCTCCGTGACGTCGGGGAGAGGGTTGAAGCCCTCGCCCGGGATCGCCCCAGCGTTGCCGACGCCGACCTACATCTGGTCGAGGCGGCCGACGCAGGTGATGCGTTGCGGATCGCCGAGGAGATCGCGCCGGAGCACCTCGAGCTCGTGGGCGACGAGGCCGAGGGCCTGGCGGACGCGGTGCGCCGCGCCGGCTGCCTCTTCATCGGACGAGATGCAGCCACCGCGTTCGGCGACTACGTGGCCGGGTCGAACCACGTGCTGCCCACCGGCGGCGCCGCGCGCTTTCAGTCGGCATTGTCGGCGGCCACCTTCCGGCGCCGCATGGCTCGTGTATCCATCCCGCCCGGGGCTGCCGCGCGCCTGGCCCCGGCCGGCGCCGCGCTTGCCCGCGCCGAGGGCTTCCCCGTCCACGCAGAGTCGATGGAGCGCCGCGCGTGACCCGCAGCGCGGACATCTCACGCACCACGAACGAGACCGACATCCGGCTCACGCTCTCCCTGGACGGGAGCGGGGAGGGCTCGCGCTCGACCGGCGTCGGCTTCTTCGACCACCTGCTGGACGCGGTGGCCCGTCATGGGCGCCTCGACCTCGACGTGACCGTGGAGGGTGACCTCGAGACCGGCCCCCACCACACCGTGGAGGACACCGGGATCGCATTCGGCCGCGCCCTGGACGAGGCGCTTGGCGACCGTGCGGGCATCCGGCGCTACGGCCACGCCGTCGTGCCGATGGACGAGGCCAGGGCAGCGTGTGCGCTCGACCTGTCGGGCCGCCCGTACGCGACGCTCGAGGGAGGCCTCCCGGCTGTGGCGGTGGCCGACTTCGACTCGGACCTGGCCGAGGAGTTCCTCCGCGCGGTGGCGGGCACGGCGAAGCTCACCGTGCACGTCACGATCGAGCGGGGCTCCAACACCCATCACATGGTGGAGGCCGCGTTCAAGGCATTCGCCCGTGCACTGCGCGAAGCGGTGTCGATCGATCCCGAGGAGACCGGCGTTCCCTCCACGAAGGGGCTGCTGTGACAACCGTTGCCGTTCTGGACTACGGCATGGGCAACCTGCGCTCGGTCGAGAAGGCCTTCGAGCATGTGGGCGTCAGAGCCACGGTGACGGCAGACCACGATGCAGTGAGCGCCGCCGGCGGGGTGGTCCTGCCTGGGGTCGGGGCGTTCCCGAAGGCGATGGAGAGGGTGCGCTCGCTCGAGCTGGACGAGCTTCTGCGCGAGCGCCGGAGCGCCGGCACGCCGATCCTCGGGCTGTGCCTCGGAATGCAGCTGCTCTTTGAGAGCTCGGCGGAGCTCGGCGGCGACGAGGGGATCGGCCTGCTCGAGGGTACGGTCGAGGCACTCGATGCCCCCGGGCTGAAGGTGCCGCACATCG
>DASZCV010000129.1:0-4130 GCA_035942755.1 Thermoleophilaceae bacterium | reverse complement strand
CCTCTACCCTGGAGGACGTCTTCGTGCTCCTGACCGGCGAGGAGATCGCCTGAGCGCCCCGGCCGCCGCCCGGAGGCCGAAGGCCGATCGCCGCCTGGGCCGCCTCGAGCGACCGGCCCTGCAGGGCGTGCTCGTGCGCGAGGTCATCAACTATTCCTCGTACTGGCGCGGCAGCACCTTCTCCGCCACGCTCGAGCCCACTATCTACCTGCTGGCGTTCGGCTTCGGCTTCGGCTCATTGGTATCGGAGGTGGGGGGCTTCCGCTACGTCGAGTTCGTCGGCACGGGGACGGTGGCCACCGCGGTCCTGCTCTCATCCGTCTTCCCGGCGATGTTCGGCACGTTCGTGAAGTACCAGTTCCAGCGCACCTACGACGCGATCCTGGCAGCGCCCGTGGACACCGAGGAGCTCGTGACCGGCGAGGCGCTGTGGATCGCCACCCGGGCGGGTGTGTACGGCTGCTCCCCGATGCTGGTGGCCATGGTGTTCGGGCTCGACCCGAGCTGGGGGATGCTGGCCGTTCCCTTCATCAACTTCCTGGTCGGCTTTGGCTGGGCCTCCTTCGGGATCAGCATCGCCGCCTTTCTCAAGTCGATCGACAACTTCAGCTATGTCACGAGCGGCGTTATCACGCCGCTGTTCCTCGTGGCCGGCACCTTCTTCCCGATCGACGGGCTCCCCGAGTGGGCACAGATCGCCGCTCAGCTCAATCCGCTCTACCACTGCGTCGAGTTGGTGCGCCACGCGGTGTTCGGCTGGGAGGGGACGACCGACCTGGGACACCTCGGGGCCTTACTCGTCTTCGGCCTCGTGGCGTGGCGGCTTGCGATCTTCGGGATGACGCGCAAGCTCGTCACCTAGAGCGCGAGGCCGCCTCGACCACAACGCCCCGAAACCGCGGGCAGCCGCAGCGGCGCGGCCCGCCTCAACCTTTGCCGGGGAGGTGCCGACCCTTCAGGGGTGAGGGTGGACGACCTCGTACTGGTGCAGGGCATGAAGGACAGCCGCACGGCGCTCGCGCGGTGGCAGGACGCCCGGTTCCGCGTGCTCGGCCCGTGGCTCGGGGTGAGCGCGCTGATCGCCCTCGGCCTGCTGCTGGCCATCCTCGGGATCGCGACGCTATCGGAGCCCGACGCCACCCGCTTCGCCATCCCCGGCCTCAACGTGCCCGCCACGGGCGCCGACTACCTGCACCTGCTCTACCGCAACTCGCTCGTGCTGGCCCTGCACGCCATGGCCTGCGTAGCGGGCTTCATCGCGGGCAGCTCGCTCCCGCTCTCCGCGGCAAACCGCAACGGGATCGACCGCTGGGTGCACGAGAGAGCGGGCCCGCTGGCGATCGGGTTCGTGGTGTGCGCCACCACCTTCTCGCTCGTCACCCAGGCGTTGGTGATCGGTGCCGGGGCCTCGACGATCGCGGCCCAGCTCGGGATCACTCCCGGGGCGCTCCTGGTGGGCCTGCTTCCCCATGCGCTGCCGGAGCTGATAGCGCTCTTCCTGCCCCTCGGCGCCTGGCTTGTCGCCAGCCGGCGGGGGCGCTGGGACGAGCTGCTTGCCGCCACGGTCGTGACCGTGGCGGTGGCCGTGCCGGTGCTGCTGGCGAGCGCCGCCGTGGAGCTGTGGGTCTCGCCTGAGCTCCTGCGCGCCCTGGCGAGCTAGGGGGCTGGGCGGCTCCCCCTCGGGCTAGCGGGCGAACTGGCGCTCGACGCCGTCGAGTAGCTCCCAGTTTCCCTTCAGCACGCCCTCGGCCACCTCCAGCAGCCGGTCGAGGTCTGCGTCCGCCAGCCGCTCCTCGATGAGCTCCCGAGATTGCGCCGCGTGCTCGTGGTCGCGCTCGGCGTGAAGGGCGAAGTACTCGGTGGCGGGGCCCTCCTCGAACCCGTAGTGGCGGGTCAGTCCGGCAAGCTTCGTGTCCGATATCGCGGGCTGGCCCGACTCGATCGTGTAGGCGGCCACGAGGCTCTCGAGGGCGTCCCTCCCGGCGGTCCAGGACTCGACGCACGCCTCGGTCTCGCGGCGCGGAGCGCGCGAGGTGTCGGCACCGAGCGCGCAGGCAAAGCGGTCCCACACCTGGACGTGCTCTGCCTCCTCCGCGGCGTGCTCGGCCAGCAGCTGGCGCGGGGCGCCCGGCTGGGCCGCCGCGGAGCCGACGGCGTCGGCCAGCGCGACCACCGCATGGCGGTACTCACCGGCGTAGAACGCAAGCTCGTCGCGCTCCAGGGAGCCGTCGCTCCAGCGCTGGTAGAAGGAATGCTCGAGCACGTTCCAACGGTCGCGAAGCGACTCGACACGGGCGAAGAAGTCCATCGTCAATCTCCTTGGATGGGCGGCGGCAGTGTGGGTTAGGGGGTTCGGTGCGCACCCGGCCGAGCCGGCTGCTTACCGCGTGGGGTTCGGTGCGCACCCGGCCGAGCCGGTTGCTTACCGCATGGCATGCTACTTCGCCGTGCGACCACCCGCCGAAGCCGAGATCCGAGCGCCCGAATTTCCAGCGCGGATGCGCTGGCTGAACGTGGCGTTCCTGCGGATGGACCGGCTGCTCGGCCAGAGCTGTGTGTTGGTCGAGTTCTTCGACACCGCGCGGATCAACTCGCACAGGACGCTGCCCTACCTGCAGCGCTGGGATTCCCGTTACCGCGATAGCGGCCTACGCATCATCGGGGTGCACGCGCCCGGCTACTCCTTCGGACGCGACCCGGCGGTGGTGGAGCGAGCGGTTGACACGCTCGGTATCGAGCACCCCGTCGTGCTCGACCCCGGGTTCGAGATATGGCGCGCCTACGGAAACCGGGGATGGCCGGGGCGCTACCTCTTCGACCGCCGCGGCCTGCTGCGCTTCATGCACTACGGCGAAGGCGAGTACCGGGAGACCGAGCGTGCGATCGGGGAGGTGCTCCTGGAGCTCGAGCCCGACCTGGTGCTCCCGGAGCCGCTCGAGCCGCTGCGTCCCGAGGACGAGGAGGGGGTGCTGCTGGAGCCCCAGAGCGCCGACGTGGCGCTGCCCGCGGAGCGGGAGCGACTCCAGCTCGTGCGGGATTGGATCGACGGTGAGGACTACATCGAGGCGGCCGACGCCGGCGGCGCTGCCACGGTCGAGTTCACCGCCGGTGGGGCCTGGGCGGTCCTGTCTGGGCCCGTCGCGCCGGGACTCTACGAGTCGGACGGCACCGTGGTGGCCACCGAGCCGGGCCTGCGACTCCACGGGTTCCAGTTCACGGCGCTGCCGCCGCGCGCCTGAGCGAGCCGCGTCGCTAACCCGCCGCAATCGCCTGGCGGATCTCCTTCGGCAGCATGAAGCGGACGTTCTCCTGGATGACCTCGAACTCGGAGACGTCCTGCGTGCCACGCTCGCGGAAGAAGCTCACAAGGCTCTGCACCAGCTCCTCGGGCGCGCTCGCCCCGGAGGAGATCCCCACGACCCGCTTGCCCTCGAGCCATGCCTCCTGCACCTGGGCCTCGTTGTCGATCAGGTGCGACTCGGCCCCGTGGTCGCGGGCCACCTCCACCAGCCGGTTGGAGTTCGAGGAGTTGCTGGACCCGATCACGAGCACGAGGTCGCACTCGCGCGCCATCTGCCGGACGGCCATCTGCCGGTTGGTGGTGGCGTAGCAGATGTCATCGGTGCGGGGACCGGTGATGTCCGGGAACTTCTCGCGGAGCTTGAGGATGATCGCGCGGGTCTCGTCCACCGAGAGCGTGGTCTGGGAGATGTAGGCCACCTTGCCCGGGTCTGCCACCTCGAGCCGCTCCACGTCGTCCTCGCTCTCGATCAGCACGATGTGATCGGGCGCCTCGCCCATCGTGCCCTCGACCTCCTCGTGGCCGGCGTGACCTATCAGGACGATCGTGTAGCCGTCGCTTGCGAACTTCTTGGCTTCCACGTGCACCTTGGTGACGAGCGGGCAGGTTGCGTCGATGGTCTTAAGCGACCGCTCGCCGGCGTTCGAGTGCACCTTGGGGGCCACGCCATGGGCCGAGAACACCACGGTCTGCCCCTCGGGCACCTCCGTCTCCTGTTCCACGAAGATCGCGCCCCGCTCGCGCAGCGCGGCCACCACGTGCTTGTTGTGCACGATCTCCTTGCGCACGTATACCGGCGGGCCATAGAGCTCGAGCGCGCGCTCTACGG
>DASZCV010000128.1:0-4883 GCA_035942755.1 Thermoleophilaceae bacterium | reverse complement strand
CCTCTCCCTCGGCCTCCTCGCCCTTTGAATCGAAGTGCTAGATGAACTTCTCGAGCGCGTCGTCGCTGCGGTTGAAGACCAGGTTGTCGGTCAGCTCGCGCTCGTTCTCGGGGATCTCCGTGTACGGGGTGACCTCCGCGGGATGGACCATGGCCAGGTCCAGGCCGGCTTCGACGCAGTGGTGCAGGAACACCGAGTTGAGCACCCTCCGGGCGTTCGGCGAGATGCCGAAGGACACGTTGGAGACACCCAGTGAGGTCTTCACGCCAGGAATCTCGCTCTTGATCAGCCGGATGCCCTCGATCGTCTCGACCGCCGAGGGCCGCCACTCCTCGTCACCGGTGGTGAGCGTGAAGGTGAGCGCATCGAAGATCAAGAGCTCCGGGTCAAGGCCGTGCTCCCCGCAGATCAACTCGCGAAGGCGGCGCGCCACCTCGAGCTTGCGCTCGCGCGTCTTTGCCATGCCCACCTCGTCGATCGTCAGGGCGATCAGCGCCCCGCCGTGGGCCTTGGCGAGCGGGACGACCGTGTCGAGCTTGTCGCGACCGGCCTCGAGGTTCACCGAGTTCACGATCGCCCGGCCCGGGATCTGCTCGAGTGCCCGCTTCATCACCTCGGGCTCGGTGGAGTCGATCTGGATCGGCGCGGGGAGCTCCAGCGAGACGCGCTTTGCGAGAACGCGCATCTGCTGGTCCTCGTCGGCGCGCTCGGTCAGGGCCACGCAGAGGTCGAGCACGTGGGCCCCACCTTCGACCTGGCCGGTGGCGATGTTCAGCAGGCCGTCGTAGTCGTCCTCGAGCAACAGCTTCTTGGCACGCCGCGAGCCCTGCGAGTTCACGCGCTCGCCCACGATGGTCGGCGCGGGCTCCTGTGCCAGCGCAGTCGCGGTCATCATCGACGAGACCATCGGGGGGCCAGGCGCCGGACGCGGTCCCACCTCCCGTCCGCCGACGCGATCGACGATCGCGCGAATGTGGTCCGGTGTGGTGCCACAGCAGCCGCCCACGATCGAGACACCGTTCTTCTCGACGAACTCCTGGAGCGTGGCGGCCAGCGGGTCGGGCTCGGCGGGAAAGACCGTCTCCCCCTCGGGCCCCTGGATCGGGATCCCGGCGTTGGGGATGCAGTGCACGGGCACCGGCGAGTGCTCGCCCAGGTAGCGGATGGCGTCACGCATGTCCTCCGGGCCGGTCGAGCAGTTGAGCCCGAGAGCGTCGACCTCGAGCGCGGTGAGCGTGGTGAGCACCGCCGCGATGTCGGTGCCCAGCAGCATCTTGCCTCCGTTTGGCAGCAGCGAGACCGAGGCCTGGATCGGCACCGCCCGCCCAGTCAGGCGAAAGGCCTCGCGCGCGCCGAAGATCGAGGCCTTGACCTCGAGGATGTCCTGCGCGGTCTCGATGATGATGAGGTCGACGCCGCCCTCGAGCAGGCCCTGCGCCTGCTCGGTGAAGACCTCGTAGAGCTCCGGGAAGGTGATCTTCCCGAGCGTCGGATCGTCGGAGGCGGGCAGGTGCCCCGTGGGGCCGATCGAGCCCGCCACGAAGCGATCCTCACCGGCTGCCCTGCGCGCGATCTCCGCGGCGCGGCGGTTGATCTCGAGGGTATGGTCAGCCAGGCCCCACTCGTCGAGCTTGATCCGGCTGGCCTGGAAGGTGTCCGTCTCGAGCACCTCGGCACCGGCCTCGATCATCGAGCTGTGCACGCCCTCGATCACGTCGGGCCGGTTGAGCACCAGCGCCTCGTGGCACTTGCCCTTGAGCCCGCCGTAGTCCTCGGCGGTCAGATCGAACTGCTCGAGCGTCGCCCCCATGCCGCCGTCGAACACGATGGTGCGCCGTCTGATGGTCTCCAGGTACTCGCGGCTCATCCCGTCCCGCAGGCTAGCGAAAGCAGGCGAACCTTGACAAGCTCGTGTCAAGGTTGCCGGTGGCGGCCGCCGGACCGGCTCGCAACGCGAGGCGGGCCGCCGGGCCCTACCTGCGCGGGATCAGGCCTCGGCCTCCGCCGGTGCCTCGCGACTGCGCCGCGAAGCAGCCGCCAGCTCGACGGGGGTGGCATGCAGCGCCCGCAGGCGGAGGTCCTTCCACGACATGCCCTCGCGCACGAGCGCCGGCATGCCGAGTGCCACGGCGGTTGCGATCTCGACCGCCTGCAGGATGATTCCGTAGGCCAGGGCGTCGGTCTTGCCCACCCCGTAGGCCGAGAGCACGACCACGCAGGCGGCCTGGAAGACACCCAGGTTGGACGGCGTGGCCGGAAGGGCGGCGGTCACGTTGACGGCAAACAGCACCGCCGCCGCCGCGCCGATGCCGGCGCGATGGTCGAGCCCGAGTGCCACCAGCAGCACGTAGCACGACAGCCATTGGATGGCCCACGCGGTGAGCTGTGCGGTCGTGGCCCACGCCGCGAGGCCCGGCTGGCGAAAGACCCCGAGGCCACTGCGCACCTGCTCCATCGCCGAGCGCGCCACGGCAGCCGCGTGTCGCACGCGGGCAAACCGCGAGGGCTCGCCCCGCCGCAACAAGGCCGGGGCGCTCAGGAGGAGGGCTATCACCACCAGCGGGGCGATCGTGGCCACCATGAGGGCGTCCTCGCCCCCTCTGAAGATCCCCACGGTGGCGAACATGATCGATCCGAGCACCGCGAGCGCGAGGATGTTGAGCAGCGTCTGGGAGACAAGCGTGCCGAGCACCACCGGGAACCGGTCGCGCACCCGCCCGAGCCGGCGGGCCAGGATGAGGGCGCGCGAGGGCTCGCCGAGGCGGGCTGGAAGGGTGGCCGACATCAGGACGCCCACCATCGTCGCCCGGGCGGTGTCGCGGCGGCGAACCGGCGTGCCGGGCAGGGCCGCGCGCACGATCGCGTTCCAGGCCTCGGCGCGGACCAGCATCGAAAGGCACATCAGCCCGAACGCCACGAGCACCCAGACCGGCGTGGCGCCCACCACGGCGTGGCCGATGTTCTCGATCCCGAGATGCTGCACCGCCAGTGCGGCCAGGCCGATGCCTCCTGCTGCGGCTCCCGCCACGGCCCCGCGGCGTGCCACTCGCACCGCCTTGCGGCGGCCTTCCCCCGGCGTCTCGGGCTCGAGCGGAGGCAGGCGCCGGGGCGGCGGCGCCGGCTGCCCGTCGGCGCTGACCAGGCCGGCTCGGACCGCTGCGCGGGCCACGCGACCCTCGGGAAGGGCAGCGGCCTGGGCGTCGCCGTAGGCGTCGAGCACCTCCTCGGCTACCTGCGGCCAGGCAAAGCGCTGGGCGCGCTTGCGTGCGGTCTCGGACATCCCGGCCCTCCGGCCGGGATCGAGCGCGAGCGAGCGCAGCGCCTCGCCGAGGGCGGCAGGGTCGCCCGCGGGCACGAGCAGGCCGTCCTCGCCGTGCCTGACCACGTCGCGGTACCCCGCGATGTCGGAGGCCACGACCGGCGTCCCCGACGCGAAGGCCTCAGTCAGGACCATGCCGAAGCTCTCGCCCCCGAGCGAGGGAGCGCAGAGCAGGTCCGCCTGCCCGAGCAGGCGCCACTTCTCGTCCTCGGTGACCCGGCCGGCCACGTGGACTCCCTCCGTGTCGAGCAGCAGCGGATCGACCTCGTCCTTGCCGACACCCGCCACGGTAAGCCGCGCGTTGACGCCTGCGCCGCGCACGGCCTCGAAGGCCCGCAGCAGCACCGGCAACCCCTTGCGCGCCTCCGCCCGGCCCACGAACAGGATCTCGAGGGCATCGTCGACGCGGCCTTCGTGCGCCGGGCACACGGCCGAGAGGTCGACCCCGTTGGGGACGATGCGGTAGCGACCGCCGTAGAAGCGCTCGGCCGTCCAGCGCGCGGCCTCCGACACCGCGATCCGGACATGGATCTTGTTGTAGAGCCGCCTGGCACCGGCGGCCGCCCACCATCGGTTGATCGGGGCGTTGGTGGAGTAGCAGTGGAAGGTGGCCACGAGCGGGACCTTCGCGGCCTCCACGGCGTACCAGCTGACGGCGGGGGCATTGGGCTCGTGGACGTGGATCACGTCGTACCCACCCCCCCGCAACTCGCGGCGCAGCATGCCTACAGCCTCGGGCGAGACCGAGAGGTTGGATACCGCGCCGTTGGCCGGCACGCCGACCGTGCGCCCGAGCGGCACCAGGTAGTCGGGCCTGGGCCGGCTATCCGGCGAGGCGCCGCGATGAGTGACACGCGCCAGCCGATCGTCGGGGTCATACGGAGCAAGGAGCCGGACGTCATGACCCTTTTTCAGGAGCTCCTCCGCGAGCGCCTCGACGTGCCGGCCGACACCGCCCGGATACGTGTAGGAGTACGGTGAAACGAGCCCTACGCGCACCGCGCCATCGTAGTGCACCTTTCCGAATGCGCCACTCTTCTCAGCCGTGGGCCGCCGAAGCTTCCTCAAGCTCACCTTCATCCGCGTCCCGCCGGAGTGGAGACGGCGCGACGCTGCCGGGCGAGCCCGCGACAAGGAGGAGTTCATCGCGGCCTGCCGCAGCTTCTCCGATGAGCACTTCCTGCGCACCTACTCGCTCGTGGGCACGCGTGGCGACTGCGACCTGATGGTCCGCGCCGTGGCGCCAACGCTCGATCCGATCCACGAGCTGCACGTGCTGCTCAACCAGAGCGGGCTGATGCAGTGGGCCGAGATCTCGCACTCGTACCTCGCGATGACCAAGGAGTCGGTCTACTCGGATGAGCCGATGCCCCTCGAGCCGCGTCCGGGCTCGGATGCCAGGTACCTGATCGTCTACCCGATGTGGAAGAAGCGTGAGTGGTACCTGTTGCCGGCGGAGGAGCGCATGCGCGTGATGCGCGGCCACATCGAGGTCTGCAAGCGCCATGGCACGATCGACATCAACACCGCCTACTCGTACGGTCTCGACGACCAGGAGTTCGTG
>DASZCV010000127.1:0-6969 GCA_035942755.1 Thermoleophilaceae bacterium | reverse complement strand
GCCGATCCGCAAGTTCACCAAGAAGGAGCTCCACGACCTGCTCTACAAGGAGCCGACCAAGATCAAGGTCGACGGAATCAACCTGACCTACGAGGGTCTGATCCCGAAGATCCAGAAGTCGATGCTCTCCAAGGACGTCGACGCGCTGCAGCCGCACGTCCGCGCCTTCGTGGAGCGGGCGGTCACCTTCACCGTCTGCCCCGAGTGCGACGGCACCCGGCTCAGCGAGGCGGCTCGATCGTCGAAGATCGAGGGGATCAACATCGCCGAGGCCTCCGCGATGCAGATCAGCGAGCTGGCCGAGTGGGTCCGTGGCCTCGACGAGCCGTCGGTGGCTCCGCTGCTGCAGGCGCTGCACCAGACCCTCGACTCGTTCGCCGAGATCGGCCTCGGCTACCTCTCGCTCGACCGGCCGTCGGGCACGCTGTCGGGCGGCGAGGCGCAGCGCACCAAGATGATCCGCCACCTCGGCTCCTCGCTCACCGACGTCACCTACGTCTTCGACGAGCCCACCGCTGGCCTGCATGCCCACGACATCCAGCGGATGAACCACCTGCTGCTGCGGCTGCGCGACAAGGGCAACACGGTGCTCGTCGTGGAGCACGAGCCGGAGGCGATCGCGATTGCCGACCACGTCGTCGACCTCGGCCCGGGCGCCGGCAGCGAGGGTGGCGAGGTGGTGTTCGAGGGCACCGTCGAGGGGCTGCGGGCCAGTAGCACGCTCACCGGGCGGCACCTCGACGACCGCGCCTCACTGAAGCCATCGATGCGGACGCCCACCGGCACACTGGAGATCCGCGGCGCGACGGCGCACAACCTGCAGGACGTCGACGGCGACATCCCGCTCGGAGTGCTGTGCGTGGTCACCGGCGTGGCGGGGTCCGGCAAGAGCTCGCTGGTCCATGGCTCGATCCCGCCCAGCGCCGGTGTGGTGTCGGTCGACCAGGGCGCGATCCGCGGCTCGCGACGGAGCAACCCGGCGACGTACACCGGACTGCTCGACCCGATCCGCAAGGCGTTCGCGAAGGCAGGCGGCGTGAAGCCGGCGCTGTTCAGCGCCAACTCCGAGGGCGCCTGCCCGGCCTGCACCGGCGCCGGCGTCATCTACACCGACCTGGCGATGATGGCCGGCGTCGCCACCACCTGCGAGGAGTGCGAGGGCAAGCGGTTCCAGGCATCGGTGCTGGAGTACACGCTCGGCGGCCGCGACATCAGCGAGGTGCTGGCGATGTCGGTGACCGAGGCCGAGGAGTGCTTCGGCGCCGGCGAGGCGCGCACGCCGGCCGCGCACAAGGTCCTGGAGCGGCTCGGCGACGTGGGGCTCGCCTATCTCAGCCTCGGGCAGCCGCTCACGACGCTGTCCGGCGGCGAGCGGCAGCGGCTCAAGCTGGCCACCCACATGGCCGAGAAGGGCGGCGCGCCGAGGAGCGCAGGCCCATTGCCGGAGGCGCGCAGGCCGATCGTTGATCGGCCGAGCACCGCACGGGGGGATCTCGGCCGAGCACCGCAGGTTCTCGTGCTCGACGAGCCGACCACCGGCCTCCACCTCGCGGACGTCGAGCAGCTGCTAGACCTGCTCGACCGGCTCGTAGACTCGGGCAAGTCGGTCATCGTCATCGAGCACCATCAGGCGGTCATGGCGCACGCCGACTGGATCATCGACCTCGGCCCCGGCGCCGGCCACGACGGCGGCCGGATCGTATTCGAGGGCACACCCGCCGAGCTGGTCGCCGCCCGCTCCACCCTCACCGGCGAGCACCTCGCGGCCTACGTCGGCACCTGATGGAGGCCCGCGCGGACACCGTGAGACGAAATCTCTCATCCGTTTCGACGCGACCTAGGGCCACGGGCGCTCACCGCAACTCCGCCTCGGCCCGTGCGGCGATCACCCGGGCGATCGCCAGCGAGGAGGTGGCCGCCGGGGAGGGAGCGTTTCGCAGGTGCATCGCCCGCTCGGTGCCTTGGATCACGAAGTCATCCACGAGGCGCCCGTCCCGCGCCACGGCCTGGGCGCGCACTCCGGCGAAGGCGAACTCGACGTCCGCCGCTCTCAACTCGGGCACGTAGGCAGCGGCGGCGGTCACGAAGGCGCGCCGGCTGGCGGCATGGGCGATCTCCCTCAGCCCTGCGCGCCAGTGCCTTGCGATCATTCGCCAGGTGCCCGGCCAGCTCAGCGTGGCACGCAGGTCGCGCGGGCGCAGCCGGGCAGGGGAGGAGGCGTCGCGCGCGAGCGCGAGGAGCGCGGTCGGGCCGAGGAGCACCTCTCCACCCACGCCGCGGGTCAGGTGCACCCCGAGAAAGGGCAGACCAGGATCGGGCACCGGGTAGATCAGCGAGTTGACAAACCCGCGGCGGTCGGGGCGCAGACGCAGGTAAGAGCCCCGAAACGGAATGATGCGCGGCTCGGCCGGAGCCCCGGCCATGACCGCCAGCCGATCGGACCACGCACCCGCGCAGAAGATCGCGAAGCGGGCCCGCAGCTCGCCGCCGGCGTGGTGCAGGACGATGCGCGAGCGTCTCAGGGTCACCCCGGCGACCCCCGCACCGGTGGCCACCTCCACGCCCCGCTCGCCCAGCCGGCGCGCCAGTGCCCGCGCCACGGCCGCGAAATCGGCGACTCCCGTGTCGGGAGAGTGAAGCGCCGCCACGCCGCGGCAGTGGGGCTCGAGATCCCTCAGGCCGGACGCGTCCAGGCGCCGCAGGCCCCGGACGCCGTTTGCCCTCCCGCGGCGCTCGAGCTCCTCAAGGCCGGGAAGCTCGGAGGCTCGGCGCGCCACGATCACCTTGCCGCAGCGGGCGTGGGGCACGGCGTGCTCCTCGCAGAGCGCGTACATCCTGCGCGCACCCTCCACGCACAGCCGCGCCTTGAGCGATCCGGGGGCGTAGTAGATGCCCGCGTGGATCACCCCGCTGTTGCGAGATGTCTGGTGAAGGCCCACGCCATCCTCGCGCTCGAGCACCGTCACCGACAGCTCCGGCCGGCGCCCGCTCACCTCGTTTGCCACCGCCAGGCCGAGGATGCCCGCGCCGACGATCGCCAGATCGCACTCTTTCCTCACCGGCGCATAAGGGTACGGGCGCGTCGTGCCCGTCCGCGACGGACCGCCGGGCAGAAAAGGCGGATGACTAGAGTGACCGAGGGCTATGGGGCGCGTCGGAGCGGATTCGAGCAGCGCGGCTCCCGCCCACCCCGGGATCGCTGCGGTGATCGTCACCTACAGGGAGGTCGGCTTGACGCTCGAGGCGGTCGCCAGCCTCAAGGCCCAGACCCGCCCGCCGGAGGAGATCGTCGTGATCGACAACGATCCCGAGGGCTCGCTCGAAGAGCCGCTGCGCTGTGCCCATCCGGACGTTCGCCTGCTCAGGGCCGACAACATCGGCTATGCCCCCGCATGCAACAAGGCAGTCGCAGCCACCACCCAGGACTGGATCTTCTTCCTGAATCCCGACGCCTGGGCAGAGCCAAGCTGCCTCGAGCGACTGGCGGAGGTGGCCATCGCGGACCCGAGGATCGCGATCGTGACTCCCCAGGTCACCTTTCCGGACGGCGCGCGGGTCAACGCGGGCGAGAACCCCATCCACCTGACTGGCATCGCATGGTGCGGGCGGTTCGAAGAGCCGGTCGAGGAGGGGCCGGAACGCCAGGCTTTCGTGACCACCGGGGCCGCCATGCTCGTACGCGCTGACGCCTACCGGCGCGTCGAGGGGTACTGCGACCAGTTCTTTCTCTTCTATGAGGATCCAGACCTGTGCTGGCGGACGTGGTTGGCCGGCTCGGAGGTCTGGTTCGTGCCGCGGGCTCGAGTGCGCCACCACTACAGCTGGGGAACGAGCGCCGGCAAGTGGTTTCACCTGGAGCGCAATCGGTTGCTCAGCGTGCTCACCAATTACCGCCTGTCCACGCTGGCCGTCCTCTTCCCCCTGCTGGCGGCCACCGAGGCTGCGCTGCTGGCGGTGGCCTACCGGGAGGGATGGCACACGGAGAAGCTGCGCGCGTACCAATCGGTCTGGGGCGCGCGCGCCTGGATCCGAGGACGGAGGCAGCGTTTTGCCGAGACTCGCAGCGTTCCCGACGCCGACATCATCGGCCGCTTCGAAGCTCGGGTCGACACCCCGCAGCTCCAGAGCGGCCTAGCCCGGCGCGTCGGCCCGCTCCTCGAGCTCTACCACCGCATGGCGGTCGCCGCCGTGCGGCGGATCGGCCGCTGAACGCAGGCGCCGGACGGCGCCGGCCACGTCGACGTCATAACGGAGCGCGTGCTCGGAGATGTAGCGCAGCGGGTCTCGAGCTTCGGCCAGGCCCGGCCACGCCTCGGGTGGGACGTTTCGAAAGACGCCGCGCCATCCGTCGTAGGCATACACGCAGGCCACATGGAACTGCCGCAGGCGACGCTCGCCGAACGCGAGAACCCGTACGGTCTGAGCGAAGGCGTACGCGAGCGCCTGGCTTGCGGTCATGAGCCCGTGGCGGCGGCCGAGGAAGATGGTGTTGCGAACACCGAAGAGGTGCTTCCATTCCGCCGTGAACGGAGTTCGGCGCACATAGTCGCGCCAGCGCGCGAGGGACCTCGCGCTCGTGATCGGCCGCGGATCCTTGTGCAGCACGACGCTGCCGGGAACCGTCCACTGCCGCTGGCGACCGCGCATGCGCAGCATGTACTCGATGTCCTCCAGGCGGATGAACGCCTGACGCAGCGGCAGGCCCGCCGCTCGCGCGGCGCGCGCGCGGACGAGTGGTCCTACGAATGAGCAGAACTCGATCTCGACGGCGTCCTCCTCGTAACGCTCGGGCGCGAGCGCCACGAACGGCGCGAGAAACCAGCTCGAGCGCAGCGAGCCGCAATTGAGCGGGAGCAGCTCGCGGTCGGCCGAGAGCACCTTGGGGGCGAGGACGGCGCAGTCAGGTTTGCTCGCTGGAGCGGAAGCGAGCAGCTGGGCCAGAGCCGGCGGCTCGGGCTCGCAGTCATCGTCCATCAGCCAGACCCAGTCGGCGCGGCCTTGCTCGAGCGCCGTCCGAATCCCGTAGTGAAAGCCCTCCGCGCCACCGCCGTTGCGCGTCAGGCGCAGGTAGAGCACGGGCAGCCGGGCGCCGATGCCGGAGTCCTCGAGCAGCTCCTCGGTCCCGTCTGTGGAGGCATTGTCCACGACCACCACCTCACCGAGGGGATGCGTCTGGCGCGCCAGCGCCTCGAGGCACTCGAGCAGCATCGCCTTGCGGTTGTAGGTGACCACCACGGCCACCACCCACGGAGCCCGAGGCGGTGCTTCGTCTCTGTGCAGGCCGTGCTCGGAGGACATGTGCGGGCGCACGCCGGTCCGCTCGCCGCGGCCGACGCCCCCGGGCTGGGGTTTCCGCCGTGGCGGATATCGTATTCGCCTGGGCGCACCGGACCCGCCCCGAAGCGCCCATGCGAGTCTGCGCCACCGTCGTCACCCACAACCGAAAGGCGCTTCTGGCGGAGTGCCTCGAGGCGATTCTCGCGCAGACCAGTCCCGTCGAGCGCGTCTACGTGATCGACAACGCCTCGACCGACGGGACGCGCGAGTTCCTTGCCGAGCGCGGGCTGCTTGCCCGGGACGAGATCGTGCTCTTGCGGCTGGATCGGAATGCCGGCAGCTCCGGCGGCTTCGCGCGCGGCATCGCCGCCGCTCGCGAGGATGACTGCGACTGGATCTGGGTGATGGACGACGACGCCGAGCCCCGTGCCGACGCCCTCGAGGGCCTGCTCGCCTCACCCGCGGCAGAGGACCCGTCGACGGCCGTTCTGTGCTCCGCCGTGGTCAGCCCCGCGGGCGCGATGCAGCCCCTTCACCGCGGCCACATCCGCGGTCGTCCTCGCGCTCTGCCGCTGTCTGCCTACGGGGCCGGGGCGCCGACGCTGGGCTTTGCCACGTGGGTCGGGATGCTGATCCGGACGCAGGCGGCACGAGCCATCGACCCGCCGCGGGAGGACTTCTTCATCTGGGCCGACGACTACGAGTACTCCTATCGCCTGCTCACGCAGGGGTCCATACGTCTCGTCGCGGACAGCGTCATCGTGCACAAGGACGAGGGCTTCGGCGGCGCCTACACCAACCGGCGCAGCCGATGGTGGAACCGCCTCTTCGGCTGGGACTTCGAACCCACCCCCTACTCGGGTGCGTGGCGGAACCTCTGCGGGATCCGCAACTGGGTGTGGATCAAACGGCACTACGAGGGCGAGTCCGTGGCCGGGTTCCTCGGCACGACGGCCCAGTTCGTGCTGAAGGCCCTGCTCTATGACGAGCGCCCGCTCCGCCGCATTCCCTGGCTCATCCGCTTCGCCGTCGAGGGGCGGCGCGGCGTATTCCGCAACATCTCCCCCCAGGAATGGGGCGCACGAGCCGGCGGCGGCGCGACCCGACTACCATGACCACGGCGCAACAGGACCTCGCGAACGCCGGGGGGCAATCACGCGAGGCGGCCCACTCCCATGTCTGTCTCGGACCACTTTGACACCCTGATCGTCGGTGCCGGCTTCGCCGGGTCGGTCATGGCCGAGCGCCTGGCCGAGCGTCTCGGCCAGCGGGTGCTCGTGATCGACCGCCGCCCGCACATCGCCGGCAACGCCTACGACGAGGCCGACGAACACGGCGTGCTGGTCCACCGATACGGCCCTCACATCTTCCACACGAAGTCCGCGAAGGTCGTGGACTACCTGTCCCGCTTCACCCAGTGGCGGCCCTACGAGCACCGCGTGCTCGCGCAGCTCGACGGGGGCCTGCGGGTGCCGATGCCGATCAACCGCACGACGATCAACCTCCTGTACGGGCTCGATCTGCGCACGGAGGAGGACGTCGCCGCCTTCCTCGCCGACCGCGCGGAGCCGATGGAGTACGTGCGCACCAGCGAGGACGAGGTGGTATCGAAGGTGGGACGCGAGCTCTACGAGACCTTCTTCCTCGGCTATACCCGCAAGCAGTGGCAGCGTGACCCCTCGGAGCTGCATG
>DASZCV010000126.1:0-2654 GCA_035942755.1 Thermoleophilaceae bacterium | reverse complement strand
CCTACAAGGTGCTCGACGACCAGGGCTATGGGTCGATAAGCGACGTGATCGCCGCGATGGACGCCGTCTGGAACGGCGGCAGCCCGACCGCCGACGTGGTCAACATGAGCCTGGGCTGGAGCTCGGGCTCCTCGACGTTCCAGTCCACGATGGACCGCGCGTACGCGAGCGGGATCGTGCTCTTCGCCGCGGCCGGCAACGGGGGCAACTGCGGGGGGAGCGGCAACAGCGTCTCCTACCCGGCCCGCTACGACAGCGTGATCGCCGTGGCCGCGGTCGACTCGTCCAACCAGCGTCCATGCTGGTCATCCACCGGCACCGAGGTCGAGCTGGCCGCGCCGGGCGTGTCGGTCTTCTCCACCTGGCCGGCCGATCTGGCCTCCAGCCCGCGTGATCCCCAGCCGGTGTGCGAGGACCTGCTGTGCCACTGCAAGTCCCTACCCGGCCTGCACGAGGGGCGTGGGTGCCAGCCGCTGCCCGAGCAGCTGCTCGACCACCTCGGGCGGCTCGGGACGGGCGAAGAGGAATCCCTGGGCACTGTCACAGCCACGAGCCCGCAGGTTGACCAGTTGGTCGGCGCTCTCGACCCCCTCGGCGGTCACCGAGAGGCTCAGGGCGTGGCCCAGCTCGACCACCGCGGTGACGATGGCGCTGTCCTCTGAGCTGTGGGGCAGCCCGCGAATGTACGACCGGTCGATCTTCAGGCAATCCACCGGGAAGCGCCGCAGATACTCGAGCGACGAGTAACCGGTCCCGAAGTCGTCGACGGCGAGCTGCACGCCCAGGGCCTTGAGCGCGGAGAGCGTGGTGGTCGAGGAGTCGGGATCCTCGATGAGCACGCTCTCTGTCACCTCGAGGCAGAGCAGGGCGGGGTCCATCTCGCTCTCCGCGAGCACGCCGGCCACGATGTCGGGAAGACCGTCCTCGGCGAGCTGGCGCGCGGATACGTTCACCCTCAAGGTCAGCGGGGCATCGTCCGGGCGGCCGGCCTGCCAGCGCTGGGCGAGGCGACAGGCCTCCGACAGCACCCAGCCGCCGATCGGCACGATCAGCCCTGTCTCCTCGGCCAGGGCGATGAACTCTCCGGGAGCGAGCAGTCCCCGCTCGGGGTGCTCCCAGCGCACAAGCGCCTCGACTCCGATGATCTCCTCGGTGTCCACCGAGACCTCGGGCTGGAAGAAGACGCGAAACTCGTCGCGGTCGAGCGCCCGGCGCAGCGCGTTCTCGAGCTCCAGCCGCTGGATGGCACGCGTGCGCGTCACCTCGTCGAAGAGCAGGTAGCGGCCGCCGCCCTGCTCCTTGGCCCTGTACATCGCCGCGTCGGCGTCTCGGATGAGGTCGCCGCCGTCCTGGTTCGCAGAGGCGGTCACCGCGATGCCGAGGCTGGCCGTGGTGCTGGCCTCCCCGTCCTCGAGCGAGAACGGCAGGCCGAAGGACTTGAGCACGCGCTCGGCCACGGCGATCGCGTCCTGCTGGTCGCCGATGTCCTCGCACAGGATCGCGAACTCGTCGCCACCGAAGCGCGCAAGGGTCTCGTGGCGGCGCAGGGCGTGGCGCAGGCGCTCCGCGACGGCGACGAGCAGCTTGTCGCCGCTCGGGTGCCCGAGGCTGTCGTTGATCACCTTGAAGCGGTCGAGGTCGAGGAAGAGCACGGCCACGCGGCCTCCGGGCCGGCGGCGCAGGCGCTCGAGGGACACCGCCAGCCGACGCAGGAACAGCACCCGACTCGGCAGCCCGGTCAGAGGATCGCGCAGGAGCTGGTTCTCGTTCGTCCGCCAGGCCACGATGTGGGTGGCGCTCGCGGCGAGCACGAAGGCCGCGTGCACCAGGGCCCACCGCCACGGGTGCGCGACCGCGTCGGGATGGTTGTAGACGCTCTCGGGCGCCAGCACGCCCCCGACCCCATGGTGGAGGACCACGTAGCCGATGGCCAGCAGGTACGGCGTCCAGTCCTGATACAGCGTGAGCAGGCCGATCATCACGAAGAAGTGGAAGTGGGATTCGATCAGGCCCCCGGAGAGATGCACGAGCACCGCCGAGGACGTGATGAGGCCGAACGACGCGGACGCCACCCGCAGCTTCGTGCCGACCCGCTGCGAGCCGGCCACCCAGGCGGCGAGCGCGATCACCGCCCCCTCGCCCAGGACGTGGGGCAACGACTGGCCGGTGGTCAGTCCGAAGGCCGTCAGGCCGACGACGTGGAACCAGAGAACGACCACGATCATGGAGTGCCGGCGGCGCCAGATGTGCTCGGGCAGCAGCTGGCCCTGTGGCAGGTGCTCGAGCAGCGTCCGAAGGGCGTCGAGCAGCCGCTGCGTCCTGGCGGAGAGAGGCGGGGCTGGCTCCTCGCCGGCAAGGCGGCCGGCCCCGGCGGTCCGCGCGTCTCTCATGGCAGGAACATCGGCCCGCCGGGGCCGCGAACGCAAGTGACCGGACGAAAAGCCGAGCCGCGTGCGGCGACATTCCCTCTGGCACGACCCTGAGTGGCGCACCGGCCCGGATTGTGTCCGGTTGGGGTGGCCTGCTACGTCTGCATGGTTGATGACCATCGAGGGACTGTTCCACGAGCACCGCGACCGCCTGCGCCACCGGGTCGAGCGGATGGGCGGCTCGCGCGAGACGGCGGAGGATCTGTGCCAGGAGGCCTTCCTACG
>DASZCV010000125.1:0-2358 GCA_035942755.1 Thermoleophilaceae bacterium | reverse complement strand
CGCTGATGGCGGCGCCCCCGTCGAGGAGGAGTCGAGCACGGTGGACGTCGTGATCACCGGCCCCGGCGAGAAGAAGATACAGGTCATCAAGGTCGTGCGCGCGGCCACCGGCCTGGGCCTCAAGGAGGCCAAGGCCCTCGTCGACGAGGCCCCCAAGCCCGTCAAGGAGGGCCTCGAGCGCGACGAGGCCGACAAGCTCAAGGGCGAGCTCGAGGAGGCCGGCGCCACCGTCGAGCTGAAGTAGCCTCAGGCGATCTGCCCGCCGCCCGGAGGGCGCGAGCCCTCCGGGTAGGCGATGAGCTCCACCGCCTGCCCGCCCGGGCCCTCGACGTAGAAGGACCGCGTGCCGTCGCGGTGGGGATGGGTCTCCGCGCCGTACCGGGCCGCGAGACCGTCGAGCTGGTCCCACCCCACGCGCCATGCCAGGTGGCTGGGGTGCTGGTCGGCCAGCACGAAGGCGAGCTTGGCGCCGGCGGCCTCGATCAGGCCCCAGCTGGCGTCCTGGTGGAGCACGCGCGTGCCCGGCACGGTCTGCCGCCACCAGGCGATGGCCTCGCCGATGTCGGGCACCTGCTGGGCGGCGTGGTCGAAGCGCATCTACTTCGCGAGCCTAGTGGTCCCTCCCGCAAGTACGGGACTTCGGGCACGGTTTGCGCCCCGCGCGGGCACTCCCTACACTGCTGCACGCCGACCGATAGTCGAAGCCGCCCACTGCTCGGCGCCGCGCCACATACGCGGCCGCCGCGGGCGGGGCCCGTGAGCGTCGGCCGCCCCTGTGGGGGGCCCATCTCGCTGTGCTATCTTGATCGGTCCGCGCCGTTTCCGGGTCGCCGCCCGAGACGAGCGTGTCGCTCGCCCCTCTCGATCTCCGAGGAGTCGCTCCTTGCCTCGTGCCGAAACTCCCCGCAAGCGCCGCTCCTTCGCGCGCCTCGAACGCCCGATCGAGGTGCCCAACCTCATCGCCATCCAGCGGCGCTCGTTCGCCTGGCTGACCGATCCCGAGAAGGGGGGCCTGCGGGAGACGATCGACGACATCTCCCCGATCGAGGACTACACGGGGAACCTCGCCGTCGACTTCGGCGAGCTGCACTTCGACGAGCCCACGGCGACGCTCGAGGAGTGCCGCGAGAAGGACCTCACCTACGCGCGGCCGCTGAGCATCACCGTGGCCTTCGTCAACCGAGAGACCGGCGAGATCCGCGAGCAGCAGGTCTTCATGGGCGACTTCCCGTGGATGACCGAGCGGGGCACCTTCGTCATCAACGGGACCGAGCGTGTGGTCGTCACCCAGCTCGTCCGCTCCCCGGGCGCCTACCTCATGGAGGCCAAGGACCGCGAGAAGCAGGTCTTCACGGCCAACCTGATGCCCGCGCGCGGCTCGTGGCTGGAGCTGGAGATCGACAAGAAGGGCCGCGTCTACGTGCGCATCGACCGCAAGCGCAAGCTGCCGGTCACCGTGCTGCTGCGCGCGATGGGCTATGCCAGCGATGAGGAGATCCTCAACCTCTTCGAAGACTCTCTGTACATCCGCAACACGATCGACGCCGACGCCGAGGTCACCAAGACCGAGGACGGCGCGCTGATCGAGTTGTTCAAGAAGCAGCGTCCCGGCGAGCCGCCCAGCGTCGACAACGCCAAGGCGCTGCTCGACCAGCTGTTCTTCGATCCCAAGCGCTACGACCTCACGCGCGTGGGGCGCTACAAGCTCAACGCGCGCCTGGGCCTCGAGATCGACCTCGAGACCCGCACCCTGACCCACGACGACATCCTCGCCCTGGTCAAGGAGCTCGTCGGCCTGCCCCGGCTGCTGGGCATCCCCGAGGACGGCGAGGTCGAGATCAAGGACTTCGCGGCCGAGGCGGTCTCCATGCCGCGCGAGCCGGTCGCCGACCACCTCGACGAGTACGAGCACTTCGGCAACCGCCGGCTGCGCACGGTGGGCGAGCTGATCCAGGAGGCCTTCCGGATCGGCCTGTATCGCATGGAGCGCGTGGTCCGCGAGCGGTTGACCACCGAGGACGCCGACACCATCACGCCGCAGACCATCGTGAACATCCGCCCGGTGGTGGCGGCGCTGAAGGAGTTCTTCGGCTCCTCCCAGCTCAGTCAGTTCATGGACCAGACCAACTCGCTGGCCGGGCTGACCCACCGCCGGCGCCTCAGCGCGCTGGGCGCAGGCGGGCTTACCCGTGAGCGCGCGCCCATCGAGGTGCGCGACGTGCACCCCACCCACTACGGGCGGATGTGCCCCATCGAGACGCCGGAGGGCCCGAATATCGGCCTCATCGGCTCGCTGTCGTCCTTCGCGCAGGGCTCCGAGCACGGCTTCGTCACCACGCCCTACCGCGTGGTCAAGGA
>DASZCV010000124.1:0-5275 GCA_035942755.1 Thermoleophilaceae bacterium | reverse complement strand
GGGGCCCTGACCCCCCGAACGCTTCACTCGTCGCCCTGAGTTCCGTCCCGGGCTGCCACCCGTGGCCGCCCAGCGCTCACCAAACGTTTCAGGTGACAGACGCACTCCTGGGGTGCCGTCAGTTCGGGTGAGTGCCGCGGGGACGCCGTTCCGGCCGGGGAGGCCGTCCCGCCCGAGGAAGCGTCCCCCGCCCCGGGAGGGCCGTCCCCGCCCCTTGCTAGTCTCGCCGAGGTTCCTTTAACCCGGTCCCGAGAGGCCAGGAAGGACGTTTCTTGAGCAAGGTCGTACTCGACCGCGACGATATGCGGCGCACGCTCGTGCGCATGGCGCACGAGATCGTCGAGAAGAACGGCGACGAGCCGATCGCGATCGTAGGCATCCACCGTCGTGGGGCGCTCGTGGCGGGAAGGCTCAGAGACCTGGTGGCCGACCTGGTCGACGAGCCCGTCCCGCTGGGCGACATCGACATCTCCTTCTATCGCGACGACGTCGGGCTGCGCGAGCCCTCCGGGTCACCGGTGGTGCACGCCTCCCACATCGACTTCCCGGTCGAGGAGACGACCGTGGTGCTCGTGGATGACGTCCTCTTCACCGGCCGGACCGTGCGCGCGGCGATCGACGCCCTGTTCGACTACGGGCGCCCGCGGCGCGTCCAGCTGGCCGTGCTCGCCGACCGGGGGCACCGCGAGCTTCCGATCAGGCCTGACTACGTGGGGAAGAACCTGCCGACGGCGCGCGCCGAGCGGGTGAACGTCCGGATGGAAGAGCTGGACGGCCAGGACGAGGTCGTGATCCTCGTCCACGAGGAGATCGCCGTCGAGAGGGGAGGCGAAGCGTGAGCGGAGCCGTGAAGAGAGACCGGGCGCCGAACATGAGTCCCAGAAAGCGGGGCTGGACGCCACTGGGAGGTACGCCGTGAGGAGGGACCTGCTCTCGATCGACGACCTGCGACGGGACGACATCGACCGGATCCTGCGGCTGGCGGAGAGCTTCGCCGAGGTGACCGGGAGAGAGATCAAGAAGGTGCCGACGCTCCGGGGCCGTACGGTGATCAACCTCTTCTACGAGGCGTCGACCCGCACGAGCGCCTCGTTCGACATCGCGGCCAAGCGCCTGTCGGCCGACGTCCAGACCCAAAAGGCGCAGGGCTCATCGGTCGACAAGGGCGAGTCGCTGAAAGACACGGTGCAGACTCTCTCGGCGTACGGCCCCGCGGCCATCGTGTTCCGGTCACCGCATGCAGGCGCCGCCGCCCTCGTGGCGCGCTGGACCTCCGCTGCTGTCATCAACGCGGGCGACGGCAAGCATGAGCACCCCACCCAGGCGCTGCTCGACCTCTACACGCTGCGCCGCCGCGCCGGCCGGCTGGAGGACAAGAACATCTGGATCGTGGGAGACGTCCTGCACAGCCGGGTGGCCCGATCGAACATCCTGGCCTTCGGCCGGATGGGGTGTCGCGTCACCGTCTGCGGGCCGCCCACCCTCATCCCGCGCGGGGTCGAGTCGCTCGGGTGTGAGGTGCGCTACTCGCTCGACGACCTTGGGGAGGCGGACGTGGTCTACGCCCTGCGCATGCAGCACGAGCGCATGAAAGGGTCTTTCGTGCCCTCTTTGCGGGAGTACGCCGCCTGCTACCAGATCGACGGGCGCCGGCTGGGCTCGCATCAGCTGCTCATGCATCCGGGACCGGTCAACCGGGGCGTCGAGCTTGCCGCCGAGGTGATCGACTCGCCCCAGGCGCTGATCAGCCAGCAGGTGGAGTCCGGCGTGGTGGTGCGGATGGCGGTGCTCTACGACCTGCTCGCCGGTGGGACCGCGGGCCCGGGGGCCCGCCTCACGGGCCAGTCCGCCGGCGAGGCAACCGAGCCACAGCCCGCATGAGCGACCTACTGCTCGACCCCCGCCTCGACCGCGCCGACGCCCGACCGGCGACGGTGCTCGTGCGAGGCGCCCACGTGCTCGACCCACGGGCCCGGCTCGACGGGCCGGCCGACCTCCTCCTTCGCGCCGGACGCGTCGCGGAGATCGGGGCTCCTGGAGCCCTCGATGCACCCGAGGGCGCCGAGGTGGTGGACGCCGAGGGGCTCCATGCCTTCCCGGCCTTCGTGGACCCGCACGTGCACCTGCGCACACCCGGGCGCGAGGACGAGGAAGACGTGGCCACCGGCACGCGCGCCGCGGCGGCCGGTGGCTACTGCGCGATCCTTGCGATGCCTAACACCGACCCGGTGGTGGACTCCGCCTCGGTCCTCGGCTCGCTGCGCGAGCGCGCCCGCGTGGAGGCGCGGATCCCCACCGGCTTCACCGCGGCGATCACCGTGGGCCAGCGCGGCGAGAGCCTGACCGAGATGGCCGAGCTGGCCGACGCCGGCGCGGTGGCGTTCACCGACGACGGGTCGCCCGTCCGATCGGCCGGCGTCATGCGCCAAGCGCTCCAGTACCAGCGACTGGCCGCTCGTCCGCTCGCCCTGCACGAGGAGGATCCGTCGCTGTCACGGGATGGCGTGATGCACGAGGGCGACGTGTCCGCCCTGCTCGGCCTGGCCGGGATCCCATCGGTGTCCGAGTCGAGCATGGTGGCCCGCGATGCGCAGCTTGCGGCCTACGAGGACGGCCAGGTCCACATCCAGCACGTCTCCGCGCACGAGACGGTGGAGGTGATCGAGCGGGCAAAGGCGGTGGGCACGCGGATCACCGCCGAGGCCTCCCCGCACCATCTCCTCCTCAGCGAGGACGACGTGCGCGGGCTCGACACGAACCGCAAGATGAACCCCCCGCTGCGCTCGGAGCGCGACCGCCGGGCGATCGTCGAAGGACTGCGCTCCGGGGTCCTCGATTGCGTGGCCACCGACCACGCCCCGCATTCCCGCGAGGAGAAGGAGGACCCGTTCGAGCTCGCCCCGATGGGGGTCACGGGGCTCGAGACGGCTTTCGCCGCGATCCACACCGGGCTCGTGGTGCCCGGCTTGATCCACCTCGCCGTCCTCGTCGAGCGGATGACCGCCGGTGGCGAGCCGTTCGGCATCGGGATACCGATGATCTCGAAGGGGCAGCCTGCCAACGTCTGCCTCGTGGATCTGGCCTCCGAATGGGAGGCCGGGGAGGCGGGCTACGAGAGCCGCTCGGCCAACTGCGCCTTCGACGGACGGCGCCTCGTGGGCCGGGTCCGGATGACCGTGGCGGCTGGAGTGGTGGCCTACCGCGAACGCTCCTTCGCCATAGCGAGCGTGAGCTGATGTCCGCTGCATACCTCTTGCTCGAGGACGGAACGCGCTTCGACGGTGACTCCGTGGGGGCAGACCTCGGCGGAGACCCCGAATCCCTCGCATCGCCCGCCGTTGAAAGATTCGGCAGGGATGCCGAATCTTTCGCATCCATTTCAGTTGGCGAAGTGGTCTTCAACACCGCCATGTCGGGCTACCAGGAGGCCGTGACCGACCCGAGCTATCGGGGCCAGGTCATCGTCTTCACCTATCCCCTGATCGGGAACTACGGCGTGGCGGCCGAGAACATGGAGTCTGGCTCCGTGCATGCACGGGCGGTGATCATGCGCGAGGGAGTCGACCGCGAGGACGCCGCCCACGCCGAGGGGGGCTGGCTCACGTGGCTGAAGGACTGCGGCATCCCGGCGCTCTCCGGCGTCGACACGCGGGCGCTCGTGCGCCACATCCGCGACAAGGGGGCCATGCGGGGAGGGCTCTTTCCAGCGGGGATGGCGGAATCCCGGGCGCGCGAGCTGGTGATGGCAGAGCCGCCCATGCACGGGCGCGACCTGGCTTGCGAGGTGACGCCCGCCGAGCCGGTGTTGCTCGAGCCGACTGGCGGCCCCGGGGACGGCCCGCTGGTGGTCGGAATCGACACCGGCATCAAGGACTCGATCGTGCGCAACCTGCGCGAGCGGGGCGTGCGGCTCGAGCTGCATCCCTGCTCAGCCACCCCACAGTCGCTTCTCTCCCGGCACCCCGACGCCGTGTTCCTCGCAAACGGGCCGGGCGACCCGGCCGCGCTCGGCCACGTGGTCGACACCGTGCGCGAGCTCGTCGGCCGGGTTCCCGTATGGGGCATCTGCCTCGGTCACCAGCTTCTCTGCCGCGCCGTGGGGCTCGAGACCTTCAAGCTGCGGTTCGGCCACCGGGGCGCAAACCACCCGGTGAAGGACTTCGAGACGGGGCGGATCGACATCACCAGCCAGAACCATGGCTTCGCGGTGCTCGGGCCCGGAGGGGAGCGCACGATCGACACAGATCGCGCAGTGCGCTGGGAGACGGACTTCGGCGCGGCCGAGCTCTCGCAGCTGAACCTGTACGACCGCACGGTCGAGGGCCTCGTCCTCAGGGACGTGGCGGGCAGCACGGTGCAGTACCACCCCGAGGCCGGCCCCGGGCCGCACGACAGCCTGCACCTGTTCGACCGGTTCGTGGAGAACCTCGCAGCCGCCTGATGGCTTCGCGCTGATGCCCCGCCGCGACGACCTCGAGAAGGTGCTTGTGATCGGCTCCGGCCCGATCGTGATCGGCCAGGCCGCCGAGTTCGACTACTCCGGCGCCCAGGCGTGCAAGGTGCTGCTCGAGGAGGGCTACGAGGTCGTGCTCGTGAACTCGAACCCCGCCACGATCATGACCGACCCGGAGTACGCCACGGCCACCTACATCGAGCCCCTCCTCCCCGACGCCGTCGCTCGGGTGATCGAGCGCGAGCGCCCCGACGCGCTGCTTGCCACCCTCGGCGGCGGGACGGCGCTGAACCTGGCCCGCGATCTGAGCGAGGACGGCACGCTCGAGCGCTACGGGGTGGAGCTGATCGGCGCCGACTACGATGCCATCCGCCGTGCCGAGGACCGGGAGGTGTTCAGGGACACGATGGAGAACGCGGGGCTGCGGGTGCCGAAGTCTGCGGCGGTGGCCTCGCTGGGCGAGGGCGAGGCCGCACTGCCGGAGGTGGGACTCCCGGCCATCGTGCGCCCCGGCTTCACGATGGGCGGGCACGGAGGTGGGATCGCCCGCACGGAGGCCGAGTACCGCGAGCGAGTGGCCGAGGGCCTTGCGGCCAGCCCCATAGGTCAGGTGCTGGTGGAGGAGTCGGTCATCGGCTGGGGCGAGTTCGAGCTCGAGGTCATGCGCGATCGCAACGACAACGTGGTGATCGTCTGCTCGATCGAGAACGTCGACCCGATGGGCGTGCACACCGGGGACTCGGGCACCGGGGCCCCCCAGCAGACGCTCTCCGACCGCCAGTACCAGGCCCTGCGCGACCAGGCGATCGCCGTCATCCGCGC
>DASZCV010000123.1:0-3626 GCA_035942755.1 Thermoleophilaceae bacterium | reverse complement strand
GCTCGCGGATCCTCGAGGGCTACCGGCCGCCCTACACGGCGACCGCGGTCGAGCGGCTGGCGCAGGCCGGCGCGCCCATGCTAGGCAAGACCAACATGGACGAATTCGCGATGGGCTCCTCGAACGAGAACTCCGGCTTCGGGCCGGTGCTCAACCCCTGGGACAGGACGCGCGTGCCGGGCGGGTCGAGCGGCGGCTCGGCCGCGGCGGTGGCCGCGGGACTGGCGCCGTGGGCGATCGGCACCGACACGGGCGGCTCCATTCGCCAGCCGGCCGCCCTTTGCGGCATCGTCGGGATGAAGCCCACCTACGGGGCGGTCTCCCGCTACGGCATGATCGCGTTCGCCTCCTCGCTGGACCAGGCGGGTCCACTCACGCGCGACGTGACCGACTGCGCTCTGCTACTCAGGCACATGGTGGGCCGGGACCCGTGCGACTCCACCTCCACCGGCGTTCCCGAGGAGGTCTCTCTGCCCAACTCCGAGCGCCTCGACGGCCTGCGCTTCGGGATCCCGCCGGAGCTGACCGGCGACGGGATCGAGCCGGGGGTCAAGGAGGTCTTCGATGCCACCGTGTGGCGCATCGAGGAGCTCGGTGGCACGGTCGAGGAGGTGGCGCTGCCACACGCCGGTCATGGGATCTCCGCCTACTACGTGATCGCGCCGGCGGAGGCCAGCGCCAACCTGGCCCGCTACGACGGCGTGCGCTTCGGGCAGCGCGCCGGCCACGGCGACCTGCTCTCCCTGTACGAGCAGACACGCGAGGAGGGCTTCGGCACCGAGGTCAAGCGCCGCATCATGCTCGGGACCTACGCGCGCTCCTCGGGCTACTACGAGGCCTACTACGGGCGCGCCCAGCGGGGACGGACGAAGATCGCCGACGACTTCCGGGCGGCCTTCGAGCGGGTGGACCTGATCGTCACGCCCACCTCACCCACGGTCGCCTTCGGCTTGGGTGAGCGCGTGGACGACCCGCTGGCCATGTACCTGTCGGACGCCCTCACGGTGCCGATGCCGCTTGCCGGACTTCCCGCGATATCGATTCCGGCCGGGATGTCCGAGGGCCTGCCGGTGGGCTTTCAGATCGCCGGCCCCGCCTTCAGCGAGAACCAGATCCTCGATGCGGCCTACGCGATCGAGCGGGCGGTCGGCTTCGACGGAGGGTCGCCCCGTGCCTGAGGCTCTCGCCGAGCGCGCGTACGAGCCGGTCATCGGCCTGGAGATCCACGTGCAGCTCAAGACACGCACGAAGATGTTCTGCGGCTGCGAGCTCTCGTTCGGAGAGGAGCCCAACACCCGCACCTGCCCGGTGTGCCTCGGCCATCCCGGCACGCTCCCGGTAACGAACGCCGAGGCGGTGCACTTCGCCCTGATGATCGGCTTGGCGCTCGAGTGCGAGATCGCGCCGCGCTCGATCTTTCACCGCAAGAACTACTTCTACCCCGACCTGCCCAAGGGGTACCAGATCTCCCAGTACGACGTTCCCCTCGCCTCGCGCGGACGCCTCGGCGACGTCCGCATCCATCGCGTGCACCTCGAGGAGGATGCGGCCAAGCTCGTGCACGCCGGCGCCTCGGGACGCATCCACTCGGCCGAGGCCAGCGTGGTGGACTTCAACCGGGGCGGCACGCCGCTGGTGGAGATCGTGACCGAGCCCGACGTCCGGTCGGCGTCGCAGGCAAAGGAGTGGCTGGAGCTGCTGCGCCGCACCCTGCGGCGACTCGAGGTCTCCGACGTGCGCATGGAGGAGGGCTCGCTGCGCTGTGATGCGAACGTCTCGATCAGGCCGGCCGGGGAGGCCACCCTCGGCACGAAGACCGAGCTCAAGAACATGAACTCCTTCCGGTTCCTCGAGCGCGGCGTGAACGCCGAGATCGCCCGCCAGGAGGAGACCCTGCGCGGCGGTGGGGAGATCAGCCAGGAGACCCTCCACTACGACCCCGCCACGGGGGCGCTCAGCCCGTTGCGCTCCAGGGAGGAGGCGCACGACTATCGCTATCTGCCCGAGCCCGACCTCGTTCCCCTGGCGCCGACGGAGGAGATGCTCGAACGTGCCCGGGCGGCACTCCCGGAGCTGCCCGCGCAGCGCGCGGAGCGCCTCGAGCGAGATCTCGGGCTGCCGGCGGAAAACGCGCAGCGGCTGGCCTTCAGGACCGACCTGGGGGACTTCTTCGAGGCAACGCTTCAGGCGGCCGGCGACGGCGCGGACGCCCGCACGATCTCGAACTGGCTTACCGGTGACCTGGTCTCCCTGGTGGGTGACTCAGACCCGGCGGCCTCGAAGCTCGAACCGTCGGCGCTCGCCAGGCTCGTCGGGATGGTCGCGCAGGGCGCCGTCGCGCCATCCGCCGCCAAGGAGGTGCTGGCTATTCTGGTGGCCGACGGGGGCGACCCGGCCAGGGTCGTGGAGGCCAAGGGGCTTGCACGCGCCGGAGCCGACGAGTTGACGCAGGTGGTGGAGCGAGCCATGGCCGACCAGCCGGACGCCGTGCAGAAGATACGCGCGGGGAACCGCAAGGCGGAAGGCGCGATCGTGGGCGCGGTCATGCGTGAGACGAAGGGCCGCGCCGACGGAGCCGAGGTGCTGCGGCTGCTAAGGGAGCGGATCGGGGAGTGATGCATCCGCCCGGGTGGGGCCGGGCGTACCATGGGATGACGGTTTGCCCTCGAACGGAAGGATCGCTCCGATGCCACGACTGATCAGGATGGACGCGAGCGGACACTCAACCCTCGCCCAGTGGACCGCCGAGGACCAGGCGGCCTTCGACCTCGCCGCCGGCGAGTTCCGGCAGCAGCTCGAGGCCGGCTATATCGGCGTGCTCGACCACGGGGAGGGAAAGGCCACGCAGGTACGCGAGCTTCCGCGCGAGGCGGACCTCGTGATCCTGCGCCGGCCGATCGCCGGCGGATAGCGCCTTGGCTGCGCAGACGGGCGCTCCCGCCCCGGCGGAGGCTGGGGCGCCCGCCCTCGCGGAGCTGCGCCAGGTCCCGTGGCGGGGGCGAACGGACGAGCGCTTCCTGCGCCGCTACGGGCGCATCTGGCTGTGCTGGACGGTGGCCTACACCGTGCCGTTCCTGGTGGCCGCCATCTGCCTGATGGTGCTCGAGCCACTGGCGTTCCCCGTGGCCCTCGCGAGCCTTGTGCACGCGTGGGTGATTCCCGAGCTCTATGCCTACCGCGGCGCCAGCGTGCTGCGTCCCAAGGGCCCGCGCAACAGTGGCGGGGAAGCGGTGGCACAAGGCCTGCTCGGGGATCTGCTCGGCCACGATGCGCGTGAGCTCCACGCCCGCACGGGGCTCGCCATCGAGCGCAGCGGCATGGGAGTGTGGCTCGTGGGGGAGGCCGGGGCCCTCCTCTTTCCTCCGAACACCCGTCGGGTCCATTGCTTCTGCGTGAGGGCGACCGACCGCGAGCTGCCCCCCTCGGACCGGATCGCCCACCTGCTGCTTGCACTCCGCACCGACGAAGGGGGCTTTGCCACCGTGGCAAACCACGCCTTCGCGGGGGCTCCATGGCGGGTGCGCCGGCGGCTGCCGCCGCGGATGCGCCCGGCGCTCGACGCGGCGCGATCTGCCGCTTGCGCTCGGGGCCACCCCGTTCCCGGGTAGCGTGGTGCGCCGCCATAC
>DASZCV010000122.1:0-2523 GCA_035942755.1 Thermoleophilaceae bacterium | reverse complement strand
ATCCGGTGGCCGTTCGTGATCGAGGGGGTCTTCGTCGGGTTCATGGGCGGAGTGTTGGCGGTGTTGCTGCTCACGATCGCCAAGGAGACCTTCATCGACCCGCTGGCCGACCGCTTCGCACTGCTCGCGGCTCCGGAGACGATCCACTTCCCGATGCTGGTGGTGGTGCTCCTGCTGGCGTGCATCGCGGTCTCCGCGGCCGGTAGCGCGCTGACGCTTCGCCGCTTCCTGCGGGTGTAGCGCTCCGCGCCCCGGGGCGCGGAGGCGCAGCGGGCCGGGCGCGGCGCCCGGCTACCCTTCTGCGTCGGGCTCCCTGGCATGACATCTCTCGGCAAGGTATCGACCGCGCTCTGGTGCGGGCTGCTGCTCCTCGTGGGGGGCGTCTGGCTGGGCGGTCACCCGGAGACCCTTCCGCGCCCGGTGCGCACAGCGCTGGTGGACGACGACCGTGCGCTGCGGGCCGAGGTCGCCGATCTGATCAAGGACAACTTCTACAAGCCCGTGAAGGACTCACAGATCGACGAGAGCTCGATCAAGGGGATCATCAGCGGGCTGGACGATCGTTACTCGAACTACCTCACGCCGAAGGAGGCGAAGCAGTTCGACGATTCGGTCCGGGGCTCTTTCGAAGGGGTCGGGCTCGGGGTTGGCGAGGATCGTCGCGGGCTGCGGGTGCTCAACGTCTTCGACGGCTCGCCCGCCAAGCGCGCAGGCATCCACGAGGGCGTCTTCATCACCGCGGTCAACGGCAGGTCGATAGCCGGGCTCTCGAGCGAGGCGGCCACGGCGCGGATCAAGGGCCCCGCAGGCAGCACGGTGCGTCTGGAGGTGGTGGACCCGGACACCAGAAAGCGGCGGACGGTCCGCCTGCGGCGTGCGCGGGTGGACATTCCGATAGTGGATGGCAAGATCCGCGAGAGCGGGGGCAGGAAGCTCGCTGTGGTCGAGCTCTCGACGTTCATCAAGTCGGGCGCCCACGGCCTGCTGCGCCAGGAGATCGACAGGCTGCTGCGACAGGGCGCCGAGGGGCTGGTGCTCGACCTTCGTGGAAACGGAGGAGGGCTGCTGAAGGAGGCCGTGCTCGTTTCGTCGGTCTTCATCGAGGACGGCCTGATCACGTTCACCAAGGGCCGTACCAAGCCGCGCCGTGAGTACCGGGCCGTTGACGGCGCGAAGGCGATCGCCGCCGACATCCCCGTGGTGGTCCTCGTGGACCGCGGGAGCGCGTCGGCCTCGGAGATCACGGCCGGGGCGCTGCGCGACCGCAAGCGCGCCACGGTGGTCGGCCAGCGCACGTTCGGGAAGGGGGTCTTCCAGGACGTGGAGCGGCTCTCGAACGGGGGGGTGCTCGGCATCACCGCGGGCCAGTACTTCCTGCCGAGCGGGGAGAACATCGGCCACAAGGGCATCGCCCCCGCGGTGAAGGCCAAGGACAACCCCAAGACCCCCCGCGACGAGGCGCTGCCGGTGGCGCTTCGCACCCTGACCGACAAGGTTCGCGCGCGCTGACCCACCCGGAGGGAAGATGAGCGGCGGGGCTCGTACTCGGCCGTCTGCGCGAACCTCCCAGCCTGTGGTGGGGGTGCTCGCGCGACGGGGACGCTTCCTGGTGGCAGAGCCCCTGTTCGGCGCGCGCGGCTCGCGGCTGTCGGTGGACACTCCCTCGCGGGGGGCGGGCGGCAAGGGCGTCTCCGAGGGCGACCTCGTGCTGGTGGGCCAGGGGAGGCGCGGCGCGCGGGTACTGCGACGGCTCGGCAAGCCCTGGGTCGCACGCGACGTCCTGGAGGGCCTGATGCTCGACCGTGGCCTGTGGCGCAGCTTCCCGCGCGCCGCCGAGGCCGAGGCGGCCGATGCGGCCGGGGCGCCGTTTGCGGAGAGCTCGCGCCTCGACCTGCGCGACCTGGGCACCTTCACGATCGACCCGGACGACGCCAGGGACTTCGACGACGCCGTGTCCGCCGAGCGCCTCGACGAGGGGCGGATCCGCGTCTGGGTGCATATCGCCGACGTGTCGGCATACGTGCGTCCCGGTGGGGCGCTCGACCGGGAGGCCTTCAGGCGCGGCACGAGCGTCTACGTGCCGGGCGCGGTCGAGGCGATGCTCCCCGAGCGGCTCTCGAACAAGGCGTGCTCACTGCGCCCGGGCGAGGACAGGCTGGCGGTCACCGTGGAGATGGACATGGCCGGGACGGAGGTGCGGCGGGTGCAGTTCCACCGTTCGCTGATCCGCTCGGATGCCCGCCTCACCTATGGACAGGTGGACCAGGTCTTCGGCGAGGGCTCACAGGCCTCCGATCCCTGGGGCCGGCCGCTGGCGGCGGCGCGCGAGGTGGCGCGCGCGCTGCGGGAGCGGCGCGAGGGGCGCGGCGCCCTTGAGGTGAGCTCGCTCGAGCCGAGCTTCGACTTCGACCACGACGGCCAGGTGGCAGGCGTGCGCCACGAGCCGCAGTCCGAATCGCACACGCTGATCGAGGAGCTGATGATCCTCGCCAACGAGCAGGTGGCCGGCTACCTGGCAGATCG
>DASZCV010000121.1:0-6275 GCA_035942755.1 Thermoleophilaceae bacterium | reverse complement strand
AACACATAGTTGCCATATTCCGCGGGCGCTTCTGATAGCTTGCACGCGGCGGGTGACGGGGTCCGCTCGGGGTCCACGGGGAGCACGGGGAGGAGACTGACAACAGGGATGAAGAGGCGGCTTGTCCAAATTCTGCTTTGCGCAGGGCTGGCGGGCGTAGCCACCCTGACCGCCTTCACCCTGCCGGCCGCTGCCGAGAAGCGCACGATCACCGTCAAGCTGCTGAACGGCCGGATCGTCACGCTGCAGATCGACGTGCCGCCCGGCACGCCGCTGTCGCAGATCCAGGTCCCGGGCGTCCTCGAGAACACCCCCGCACCGGGCGCTCCGGCCCCGCAGCCCGGTGCGCCGGGCCAGGTCGCTCCAAAGCCGGGCGCCGGGACGCAGCAGGCCCCCGGCGGCGGCGACCGCGGCCCCGCCGCGGAGGACGGGAAGAAGCGCAGACGGCGCGGCGGCGACAAGGGGGGAACCGGCGGCACCCCGTTCACCGGAGGGACGAAGGCCAGGCGTCGTCCCCAGCGAACCCCGATGAGGAACGCCGACGGCTCGCCGGCGCCGACCAACCCCGGCTTCATCGACGCCCTCCCGGGCCCCTCGTTCGCCACCGGCGTACCGAACTTCGTGATCCGCAAGTTCCGCGTGCCGATCTTCCTGCTGCCGATCTATCAGGCGGCCGGGATCCAGTACGGCGTGCGCTGGGAGATCCTCGCCGCGATCAACGAGATCGAGACCGACTACGGGCGCAACCTGAACGTCTCCTCGGCCGGGGCGCTCGGCTGGATGCAGTTCATCCCCTCCTCGTGGCGGATGTACGGAGTCGACGCCAACAAGGACGGCAAGAAGGACCCCTACAACCCGGTCGACGCGATCTTCGCCGCCGCGCGCTACCTCAAGGCCGCCGGCTACGAGAAGGACGTGCGCCGCTCGGTGTTCGCCTACAACCACGCCGACTGGTACGTCGACTCGGTGATGCTTCGCGCGCGCCTGATCGCGGGTGTCCCTGCAGACCTCGTGGGCTCACTCACCGGCTTGACCGAAGGCCGCTTCCCGGTAGCCGCCCGCGCCCGCTACGCGGATGACCTGAAGGAGCGTGAGGCCACCAAGCGCGTCAAGCGTGGCCAGAACGCCGCCAACGTGATCAAGTCCCAGGACGACCGGCGCGCGGTCGAGATCTTCGCGCGGCGCGGCTCGCCCGTGGTGGCCACCAACGACGGCGTGATCAAGAAGATGGGCTCCAAGCCCGGGCTCGGCCGCTACGTGGTGCTCCAGGACGTGTACGGCAACCGCTACATGTACTCGGGGCTCGGAACGGTCGCCAAGCACTACCCCGTCCCCAAGCAGGACGCCGAGAACCCGACGAAGGAAGCCAGGGCGCTCAAGGCAAACGCCAAGGGCGGCGACGCCAAGCCCAGGAAGCCCGCTTCCGCGGGCCGTCAGCCCGACGTCGACGACTCACGGCCCGTGAGGAAGGGCACTCACCGGCCGGCGCCGGCTGCTTCCGCTCCGGTGAAGGAGCGCCTGTTCGCCCACCCGAACATCCCGGGGGCGCGCGAGGCCGGCGGCCTCGAGCAGCTGCTCGACTCCAAGCTGCGCCGTCAGGGCGGCTTCGAGACCTACAGGAACTACTTCTCGCGTCCGTTCGGCGCGGATGCCAAGGACGTGCGCCTGCGGCGCATGAAGGTCGGCTCAAAGGTGATCGGCGGCACGATCCTGGGTCGTGTCGGCGCTCCGAGCGCAGGAAAGGCATCGAACATCGACTTCGAGATCCGTCCCGCGGGCAGGGGCGCGCCGCGCATCGATCCGAAGCCGATCCTCGACGGCTGGAAGCTGCTCGAGGCAACCGCGATCTACCGGGCATCGGGCAAGAACGTGCTCTACGGCGACGAGAAGTCGGACGGCTTCTCGATCGGCCAGATCCTGCTGCTGCCCAAGCCGCTGCTCGAGCGCCGAGTGCTCTCCGATCAGCGCATCGACGTCTACCCGTGCGGGCGTGACGACATCAAGTCCGGTCAGATCGACCGGCGGGTGCTGGCCACCATGGCGTACCTCGCGGAGTCGGGTCTGAGGCCCACGGTGACCTCGCTGAAGTGCGGTCACGGGTTCTTCACCAGCTCGGGCAGCGTCTCCCACCACTCATCGGGCAACGCGGTCGACATCGCCAAGATCAACGGGGTGCCGATCATCGGCCACCAGGAGCCCGGCGGGGTGACCGACACCGCGGTGCGCAGGCTGATGCGCCTGCAGGGCACGATGGCGCCCGACCAGATCATCAGCCTGCTGGAGATCGGCGGGTCGACGATCGCCATGGGCGACCACGCGGACCACATCCACGTCGGGTTCAGGCCGCTCTTCGGGAGCAACGGGAAGCTCGGTCGCCAGGCGCTCGCGGTGCTCAAGCCCGGCCAGTGGTCAAACCTGCTCGACCGGCTGCGCAAGATCGAGAACCCGGTCGTGCCCACCAAGCCCTCCAAGTACGCGATCAAGGTACCCAAGAAGAAGCGCGCCTCGCGCGCCCACCAAGGCGAATAGGGAGCCGCCGGCCGCTCCGTCGTGAGCGAGGCCGGCGGCACCTTCGCCTTCGTGCAGCTCGAGTTCGGGTTCCTGCTCGGACCGGCTGACGGGCGCTACCTCGTTCGCCAGGCGCCTGAGGCAGCTCCCGACCACATCCTCGTCCTCACCACCGTGGGCGCGGAGCGGCGCTCACCGCGCGGCAGACGGGGCAGCTCTGTCACCGGGGCGACGCCCGAGCCGGTGCCGACGGCGCGCATCACGGTGATCGATGCCGAGCCCTTCCCAGACCAGGGGAGCGCCGAGGGCTGGCTCTCCGAGGCGCGCCGGACAGGCGACAGGACGGACTCCGAGGTCAGGTCCGCCGTGCGGGTGGCAAACCGTGCCCTGCAGGCCTACCGCGCGGCGGCGAGCGACCCTTACGCGCACGACGTATCGGCCGATCACGCGCTCGTGGTGCGGCTGGGCTTCGGCCGTGGCGAAGCGGTGGCGAAGGGCCACTACCAGGCGGCATGGGAGCGGCCGGCCGGCATCCGGGAACGGCCGCACAGATCGATGGAGGCGCCCGACGAGCGCTTCGCCGCGCTGATCGGCGCCCGCGAGCCGCTGCTCGTGTGCGAGGAGCTCGTGCTGAGGGCACGCGCCGACCTGACCGCGGGGCGCCTCCGCGAGGCGGCTCTACAGGCGCGGGTGGCGCTCGAGAGCCTGCTGTCGGAGCTCAGCGAGGCCCTGGCAGGCGAGCTCCGCGCCGCCCTCGCGGCCGACCGCACCCCCGTCGGGGAGGCCGCCAACGAGGCGCTGTGGGGTCCCCTCGACGATGGATCGGCACAGGCGGTGGCGGCAGCCGTGGGCAGGATGGAGGCCGCTCTGCGGGTCCGTCGCCTCGGTGGCGCCTCCTGAGCGGCTTCGGGCGCCGCGGTGGCGGCCTGGATCAACGGCCGGGAGGCGGCGGGGGGCCGCGACTCCCGCCGTATCCACCTCGACCAGAGCTACGACTGAGTCATCCGCGTGGGTGGTCTCCCATCAGCCCGAGGACGGCTTGGAGCTCGACTGCCACGTCCCCGCCGAGCTTGACCTCGGCCTGCGAGTCATACGGGGTCTCCCCCACCGTGACCAGCGCGAGCCTTCCACCCGCCCGGCGGGTGAGCTCCGGCAGCCCCGCCACCGGATGGACCGTGAGAGAGGAGCCGATGCACACCATCAGGTCCGCCTCGGCGGCCAGCGCCTGGGCCTCGGCCATCGCGGCCCCCGGCAGCAGCTCGCCGAAGAGGACCACGTCGGGCTTCAGCGGCGCCACGCAGGCCGCGCACTCCGGCGCCCCCTCGCCGGCATCGAGCATCTCGATCACCCGCTCGAGCGACACGCGGGCGCCGCACTCCATGCAGCGGCTGAACTCGATCGACCCGTGCATCTCGATCACCCTCCGGCTGCCGGCCATCCGGTGGAGCCTGTCGATGTTCTGGGTGATCACCGCCCGCACCGCGCCGCGCCGCTCGAGCTCTGCCACCACCTCGTGCGCCCGGTTCGGTCGGGTGTGCACGAGCGAGGCGAACCGCTCTCCGTAGAACCTCCAGAAGCGACCGGGGTCCCGGCGCCGGGCATCGATGTGGGCCACCTCCATCGGGTCGACGTTCTCCCACAGCCCACTGCCGGGAGACCTGAAGTCGGGAATACCGGACGGCACCGAGATCCCGGCCCCGGTCAGCACGACCGCCCGCTCGCTCGCGCCGAGCAGGTCCGCGAGCACCCCTGACCCGGAAGGAACGCCGGATCGGTCGAGCTCGCCGTGCGACTCGGCCGCTGGCAAGCGCCTACTTCCCCTCGAACCTGGCCTGCCGCTTCTCGAGGAACGCGCCGATGCCCTCCTTGGCGTCCTCGGAGCCGAACGCGGTGGCAAAGCCCTGCTTCTCGGCCTCGATGCCCGCGTCCAAGTCGCCCGCGGCGGAGACCCGCTTGATCTGCTCGACGGCGATCGGCGCCTGACCGGCGAGCTTGCGCGCCCACCGCAGTGAGGTGTCGAGCAGCTCGTGGTCGGGCACGACCCGGTTGACGAGCCCGGCCTCAAGCGCCTCGTAGGCACCGATCGGGTCCCCCACTAGGTTCATCTCGAGCGCCTTGGCCTCGCCCACCAGGCGCGGCAGCCGCTGGGTGCCGCCGAAGCCGGGGATGATCCCGAGGTTGATCTCCGGCTGGCCGAAGCTGGCCGACTCCGCCGCCAGGCGGAGGTCGCACGCCATCGCCAGCTCGCAGCCGCCGCCGAGGGCGATCCCGTTGACCGACGCGACGGTCACCGTGGAGGAGCGCTCCATCGAGCGCAGGAGCGCATGGCCGGCGTCGATCAGCTCCTTCCCCTCCCCTTCGGGCGACATCTTCGTGAACTCCTTGATGTCCGCCCCAGCGGAGAAGGTGAAGATGTTGGAGCTGGCGATTACGACCGCTCGCAGCCTGCCGTCGACCTCGTCCCACAGCTCGGTCAGCTCGCGGATCAGCTGGGGCGAGAGAGGGTTCGCCGGCGGCCGGTTGAGCCAGATGATGCCGAGCTCTCCGCGCGTCTCGAGCAGCACCGTCTCCCGCGACTGCCCCTCGTCGGGCTTGGGGTAGGGAAAGAAGCCCTCCCCCGACTTCTTGCCGAGCCGACCCTGCGCCACGAGGCGCCGGAGGATAGAGGGAGGCTCGAAGCCGTCGCCCCACTCGGCGTGCGCCCCCTCGAGCGCCTCGAGCACCGAGTCCAGGCCCTGCTCGTCGGCGCGCGAGAATGGACCGGGCAGGATTCCGGCACCCATCATCATCCCGATCTCGATGTCCTTGGCGGCGGCCTGGCCCTCCTCGAGGACGAGGCATGCCTCGACTATCGCCTTCAGCGAGAAGCGCTCGAGGAGCGTGTCCGTGCCTGCCTGCCCCTCAGCCGTGCTCATAGAAGCCCCTCCCGGTCTTCTGCCCGAGGTTCCCCGCCTCGACCAGCTCCTTCATCTGGGGTGACACGAAGAAGCGCTCGCCGTAGCTCTCGTAGAGGTGCTCGGCCACGTGCAGCACCGTGTCGAGCCCGAGCAGGTCCGTCAGGTAGAAGGGGCCGACGGGCGCGATCTTCGACTCCTGGATCAGCCTGTCGACGTGCTCGACGTCGAGGTTCTCCTCGTGGGTCACGCGCCATACCTCCGAGATCGCGGACAGCAGGATGCGGTTGACCACGAACCCGGGTCCTTCGCCGCAGCGGATCGGGGTCTTCCTGATCTGCTGCGCGAACGTGGTGGCGGCCTGCAGCGCCTCCTCCGAGCTGTCCTCCCCCTCGACCACCTCGATCAGCCGCATCATCGAGGCCGGATAGAAGAAGTGGAAGCCGACCACCCGGTCGGGACGCGAAGTGGCGTCGGCCATCGCGGTGACGGCAAGGGAGGACGTGTTGGAGGCGAGGATCGCGTGGCCCGGCGTGACCTGGTCGAGCTCCGAGAAGACGGCCTGCTTGAGCGGCATCCGCTCGGGCACGGCCTCGATCACGAAGTCCACGTCGCCGAAGCCCTCGTAACCGGTCGTGCCGGTGATGCGGCCGGTTATCTCCCCAAGCTGCGCGTCGGCCCGCTCCTGGGTGATCTTCTCCTTGGAGACCAGCCTCCCGAGCATGCCCCGGGTGACCTCCTCGGCCTTGCGGAGGCCGGTCTCGACGAACTCCCCCTTCACGTCCTTCAGCACTACGGGCACGCCCGCCGCGGCGATGACCTGGGCGATCTCACCGCCCATCGTGCCTGCACCGCCCACTGCAGCCTTGAACA
>DASZCV010000120.1:0-1514 GCA_035942755.1 Thermoleophilaceae bacterium | reverse complement strand
GGCCTGGGACTCCTCGAAGCGCACGGCCATGCCGTTGCGCGAGACGATCAGCACCCGATCGCCCTCGTCCCCCCGCCGCGTGGAGACCAGCTAGTCGTCGTCGCGGATGTGGATGGCGATGATGCCGTCGGCCTTGATCGGCGTGTTGTAGGCCTGGAACTCGGTCTTCTTGACCATGCCCTGCCGGGTGGCGAAGACCAGGTACTGACCCTCGGTGAAGTCCCGCGTGGACAGCACGGACTGGATGCGCTCGCCGTCGCGCAGCGGGAGGATGTTGACCAGCGCGCGGCCCTTGGCGGTGCGCTGCATCTCGGGCAGCTCGTAGACCTTCGACCGGTACACCTTGCCCCGGTTGGAGAAGAAGAGCAGGAAGTCGTGCGACGAGCACACGAAGAGATGCTCGATGAAGTCGCCGTCCTTCATGTCCATCCCGATCACCCCGCGCCCGCCGCGGCGCTGCTGGCGGTAGGTGGCCAGCGGGAGGGCCTTGATGTACCCCGACTTGGTGATGGTGATGACCATCTGCTGGTCGGGGATGAGATCCTCGATGTCGATCTCGTCCTCGGAGTCGGCCAGCAGGGTGCGCCGCTCGTCCCCGAAGCGCTCGCCGACCTCCTCGAGCTCCTCCTTGATGAGGGCCAGCACCTTGTCCTCGTCGCCCAGGAGCTCACGCAGCTCACGGATGCGCTCGAGCTTGTCGGCGTGCTCGGCGCGGATGGCGTCGGCCTCCAGCGCGGTGAGCTGGGCCAGGCGCAGGTCGAGGATCGCGCTGGCCTGGATGACGGTCAGCTCGAAGCGGCGGACCAGCTCGTCACGCGCGGCCTCACGGTCGCGCGAGGCGCGGATCAGCTCGATGATCGCGTCGAGGTGGTCCTGCGCGATGAGCAGGCCCTCGAGCGCGTGCGCCCGCCGCTCGAGCACGGCCAGCTCATGCTTGGAGCGGCGCACCACGACCTCGCGCTGGTGGATCACGTAGTTGTGGATGACCGCGCGCAGGTCGAGCTTTCGGGGCACGTTGTCGACCAGCGCTACCATGTTCACGCCGAAGGTCGTCTGCATCGGCGTGTGCTTGAACAGCTTGTTGAGGACGATGCGCGGGTCGGCGTCGCGCTTGAGCTCGATGACCAGGCGCATCCCGCCGCGCTGGCTGGAGTGATCCTCGATGTTGGAGATCTCCGACAGGCGCTTGGCCTGCACGAGGGTGGCGATCTTCTGGATCAGCCCGCCCTCGCCGCCCTTCTTCACGGTGTAGGGCAGCTCGGTGACGATGATGCCCTCCTTGCCGCGGCCGAGGTCCTCGATGTGCGCGTTGGCGCGCACCCGCACCCGGCCGCGGCCGGTCTCGTAGGCGTCGCGGATCCCCTGACGGCCGACGATGACCCCGCCCGTGGGGAAGTCGGGGCCCTTGATGTGGCGCATGAGGCCCCCGACGTCGATGTCGGGGTCGTCGATGTAGGCCACCACCGCGCCGATGACCTCGCCCAGGTTGTGGGGCGGGATGTTGGTGGCCATGC
>DASZCV010000119.1:0-4443 GCA_035942755.1 Thermoleophilaceae bacterium | reverse complement strand
GCACCACCATCCTTCTCGTCGAGCAGAACGCCAACTTCGCCCTCAACGTCAGCAACCGCGGCTACGTGCTCGAGACCGGACATGTGGCGCTCTCCGATGAGGCAGCTGCCCTGCGCGACAACCCCGAAGTCCAGAAGGCTTATCTAGGCGCATGACGGTCATCGCGCTGCTGGGGGCCAAGGCCTTCTTCCTGCTGTTCGGCTGGCTTGCTTCCGCCATCGCCGCCTCATACCTGTCCGACCGGAAGGGCTACGGCGAGAAGGCCGGTCTGGTCACCGGCATCCTTCTCAGCTTCCTCGCGGTCGTCATCTGGCTTCTGTGGCCGCCCAAGGCGGATTCGCGTTGGAAGCTGCAGGGCCCGCTCGGGCGCGGGGATGGACGAACGGTCGCGCAGCTGCGCGCGGAGCGGGCGGAAGGGGGCGCAGAGGAGTGACGCCTGACCCCGGCCTCTCCTTCAGCCTCTTCACGCCCCTCGCGGCGGCCGGCGCGATATACGTCGTGCTGCTCCTTGCAGGCGCTGCACTCGAGCGACGTGGCGGTCAGGGCGCCGAGGCCGCCCGCAACGCCGCGTTCGTGTGCCTCCTGGGCGCCGCGGCCTATGCCGTGGTGCTCGCGATCAACACATTCGTCTCGAAGTTCGGCGTGATCGAGGACTTCGTCTACATCACGCTGGTAGTTGTCGCGTTCTTCGCGCTGCTCGTGCTCGCCCTGCTGCTGGTAGAGATGCTCGTGGGAGCGATCGGCAGGGCCCGGCGGCGCGGCGGCTCCTGACCCGGCCCCAGCTACGCCCTGCCGGTTGCCGAGCGCAGGGCAAGCTCCAGATCTGGCTGGCGAAAGCCGTAGCCGAGCGCCTGCAGGCGCCTGGGAATCACCCTGGCGCCCGTGGTCACGATGCTCGACATCTCCCCGTAGAGGGCTTTGACCGCGAGCCTCGGCACCGGTGCCACCGCGGGCCGGCCGAGGACGCGGCCGAGCGCCTTCGAGAGCTCTGCGTTGGTCACCGGCTCCGGAGCAGTGAGGTTTACCGGGCCGCTTGCCTCCGGGCTGTCGAGGCATAGCAGGAGGGCGCCGACCACGTCCTCGGCGTGGATCCACGGCACGTACTGGCGACCGCCTGCAACCGGCCCACCCACGCCGAGCTTGAAGAAGGGCAGCATCTTCTCGAGTGCGCCGCCCGACTCGGACAGCACGACGCCGGTGCGCGTGAGCACCACCCTCATCCCGAGTGCCTCGGCCTTCGATGCCTCCGCTTCCCAGTCGGAGACCACCTGCGCCAGGAAGTCGCCGGCCGCGGGCGCCGACTCGTCCACCGGCTCGTCTCCGCGAGGGCCATACCAGCCGGTGGCGGATTGCGACACGAGCACCCGCGGGCGCTGCTCGGCGCGGGAGAGGGCGCTCACGAGGTTGCGCGTGGAGAGCACCCGGGAGTCGCGGATCTCCTTCTTGGCGCCATCGCTCCAGCGCTGCGCCACCGTCTCGCCCAGCAGGTGGACCACTGCGTCGTGTGCCTCGAGAGCCTCGAGCGGGGGCTCATCGGCTCTCGGCTCCTTCCATTCGAGCGCCCGGACCGCACCCAGCGTCGACTGCGCCCGCTGGGAGTCGCGCGAGAGCACGGTCACCGAGTCGCCGCGCTCGAGCAGCGGGCGCACCAGGTCGCGGCCGAGCATTCCGGTGGCGCCCGTGACGGTTACCTTCAAGCCGGTCTCCTGCCTCAGGGGATCGAGAGCTCGGCGGTGTCCTTCAGCCGGCGTACGTCGCTGGCCCTGCGGTCGATCGTCTCGATCAGACTGGCCTCGCTCACGCCCTGCACGCCCTTGATCACCTTGCCGCGATGGTCTTCGCTCTCGCGGTTGATCGTGATCTCGCGCAGGGTGCCGCTGCCGTGGGCCTCGAGGGTCTCGAGGGCCACGATCCAGCCCGCCGCGCGCGTTATCGCCGTGGTGACCTTGCCGCCGACCGTGCCCGGCTCGTGGGACAGCTCGACTCGGAGGGTGAGTGAGAATTGGGCGCTTGGGGTGGCCACGAGGGGGCGATGATATCCGCGGGGGGCTCCCGCCCCCGAACCCCGGCGCCGCTTGCCCGACCTCGACGGCTACCGTTTCATCCGCTGTGGCGCCTCGTAGGATGAAGGGGTGTCAGACGATTCGCCGCGAGAGCTGTTCCTGATCGACGGGAACAGCCTCGTCTACCGCGCATTCTTCGCTCTTCCCGAGACGATCGCGACCTCCAGGGGGCAGCCGACCAACGCGATATTCGGCTTTGCGTCCATGCTCGTGAAGCTGATGACCGAGTTCGGCCAGAAGCCCACGATCGTGGCGTGGGATGCCGGGATGTCGGGCCGCGAGGAGGCCTACCCGGAGTACAAGGCCGGCCGCAGGTCGCGCCCCGACCTGCTGCGCGAGCAGTGGCCCCACATGGAGCCACTGGTGGACGCCTTCGGCTATGCCAACGTCAAGGTCGAGGGCTACGAGGCCGACGACGTGATCGCCACCCTCGCCGTGAAGGCACGGGAGCGCGGGCTCGACGTGATGGTCGTGACCGGTGACCGGGACACCTTCCAGCTGATCGAGGATGGGGTGAAGGTGATGGCCACCGGCCGGGGCATCACCGACACGAAGATCTACGACCGCGAGGCGGTCATCGACCGCTACGGGATTCCGCCCGAGCTGATCCCCGACTTCTACGGCCTCAAGGGCGACACCTCCGACAACATTCCCGGTGTCCCCGGCATCGGCGACAAGACCGCCGCGCAGCTGCTGCAGCAGTTCGGCGACCTGGAGAGCGTCCTGGGAGGCATCGACCAGATCTCCGGCGCCAAGCGCAAGGAGAACCTGCTCGATCACGCCGAGAACGCCCGGGTCTCCAAGCGGCTGGCCAGCTCCATCCGGGACGTGCCGATCGACCTGGACGATCTGGATGGGTCGCTGGTGCGAGAGCCCGACCGCTCTCGCCTGCGTGAGGTGTTCCGGGAGTTCGAGCTGCGCGACCCGTTGCGGCGCCTCGAGGAGGCGCTGGGAAGCGAGGAGGCTGCGGCCCCCCGCTCGGAGCCCACGGCTGCCCTCTCCGCGCGGGCGCGAGCGGTGCCGCCCGCCGCCCTGGGGCAGCTCGAGGGCGAGCTGGCCACGCTGTCGCTCGAGCGCCCACAGCCGCCGGAGGACCAGCTGCCAGGGATGGTCGCACCGGAGCCGCTCCGCTTCGCGGCCTATGCCGGCGGTGGCGAGGTGCTGACCGGGGAGGCATGGTCGCTTGCCGAGCTGATGTCGGCCTGGGGGAGCCGGCCCGTGGTGGCGCATGATTGGAAGTCCGTAGCGGCGGCCGAGGAGGAATGCGCCACGCCGCCGCTCGAGCATGACACGGAGGTGGCTGCCTACCTCCTCGACCCGGCCCGGCGCGGCTATCCCCTGGCCGAACTGATCGAGGAGGCCGGGCTCGGCGCACAGATCGAGGGCGGGGACGCGCTGGCCGAGCTTGCCGTCGTCACGCGCGCACTCGCCGAACGCCAGCGGGCGATTCTCGATGAGCTCGACCTGACCCGGTTGATGAACGAGGTGGAGCTGCCGCTCGTGGAGGTGCTCGTCGAGATGGAGCGCGCGGGGGTGAAGCTCGACGTGGACACCGTGCGCGCGATCGCCGCGCGCGTGGACCAGCAGGCGCTTCAGCTCGAGCGCGAGATCTGGGAGCTCGCCGGCGAGGAGTTCACGATCGGCTCGCCTCAGCAGCTGGCACCGATCCTGTTCGACAAGCTCGGGCTCTCGAAGAAGCGGCGCGGCAAGACCGGCTTCTCCACCGATGCGCGGGTGCTCCACGCCATCCGAGGCGAGCACGAGATCATTCCGAAGATCGAGACGTGGCGAGAGCTCACAAAGCTCAAGTCGACCTATCTCGACGCCTTTCCCTCCCTGCTCGGCCCCGACGGGCGGCTGCACACCACCTTCAATCAGACGGCGGCCACCACGGGGCGCCTGTCGAGCACCAACCCCAACCTCCAGAACATCCCTATCCGCACCGAGCTCGGGCGCGAGATCCGCGCCTGCTTCACCGCCGAGGAGGGCCACCGGCTGATCTCGGCCGATTACTCCCAGGTGGATCTGCTCCTGCTTGCCCACATCGCAGGTGAAGACGTGCTGAAGGACATCTTCCGCCGGGGGGAGGACGTGCATACGGCCACTGCCGCGCAGATCCTTGGCGCGGGCGGGAAGGGTTCGGCAGGGACGCCGAATGCTTCGCATTCCTATCCGGATCCGGGCACGAGGTCGAAGGCCAAGATGGTCAACTACGGCATCGTCTACGGCCTGTCGGCCTTCGGACTGGCGGATCGCCTGCAAATCCCCCAGGAGGAGGCGCAGGAGTTCATCGAGCGCTACCTCGAGCGCTTCCCCGCGGTGCGGCGCTTCATCGAGGGCACGATCGAGCGGGCCACCGACGAGGGCTTCGTGACCACGC
>DASZCV010000118.1:0-6432 GCA_035942755.1 Thermoleophilaceae bacterium | reverse complement strand
GCCTCGTGGACCCCGGCCTCCCAGTCGATGAGGGTTCCGTAGCAGTCGAAGGTCACGAATTTGACTTCTTTGGGAAGCGGCACGGCCGGGCATTGTATGTTCCAGGCGCGCCAGAGCACCCTCCGCCTCAGGAGGTGGCTGCTGGCCGCTCAAATGGACCTTCTCGAGTATCAGGGCAAGCAACTCTTCGCCAGGCACGGCGTTCCGGTGTCCCCGGGGCGGCCCGTGACCACGGTGCAGGAGGCGGTGTCGGCCGCGGACGAGCTCGGCTATCCGGTGGTGGTCAAGGCCCAGGTCTTGATCGGCGGCCGCGGGAAGGCGGGCGGCATCAAGCTCGCCGCCGACCGTGAGGCGGTCGAGCAGCACGCCGGTGCGATCCTCGGGATGGACATCCGCGGCCTGAGGGTGCGAGAGCTGTGGATCGAGGTGGCGAGCGAAATCGAAGAGGAGTACTACGCCGCCTTCGTCTTCGACCGCTCGGCCAAGAAGCCGATGGCGATGTTCTCGAGGATGGGCGGCATGGACGTCGAGGCCATCACCGACGAGGACCCCGAGGCGATGCGGATGCTCCATGTGGACCCGCTGCTCGGCTTCCAGGACTTCCACGGCAGGCGCCTGGCCTTCGAGGCGGGCATTCCCGAGGACGTGATCAGACCGGTCGGGGAGTTGCTCGGAAAGCTCTACGAGGTCTTCGTCGCGGAGGACGCCACGCTCGTTGAGGTCAACCCGGTGGTGGTGAAGACCGACCGCAGCCTGAACGCCCTCGACGCCAAGGTCACCATCGACGGCAACGCCCTCTACCGCCACCCACAGACCGCCGAGATGCGCAACATCTCCGACGAGAGCCCCCAGGAGCGCCTGGCCAAGGAACGCGGGCTCACGTACGTGCCGCTCGAGGGCAACATCGGCATCCTGGGAAACGGCGCCGGGCTCGTGATGTCCACCCTCGACGTGGTGGCCCAGGCAGGGGGCAAGCCCGCCAACTTCCTGGACGCGGCGGGTGGCTCGAAGGCCGAGGCCATCACGAGCGCCGTGGAGGTGATCCTGTCCAACGAGCGCGTCACCGGCCTGCTGCTCAACATCTTCGGGGGCATCACGCGTTGCGACGAGGTGGCGCGGGGCCTGATCGCGGCGTTCAGGCAAATCGAGCCTACGGTGCCCTTCGTCGTCCGGCTGGACGGCACGAACGGCCACGAGGGTCGCGCGCTGCTGGCCGAGGCGAAGCTGCCGAACCTCTACATCGAGGAGACGATGCTGGGCGCGGCCGAGAAGATCGTGGAGCTCGCAGGCTGATGGCCGTCCTGGTGGACTCCGATACGCGGCTCTGCGTCTCCGGCATCACGGGCCGCGAGGGAACCTTCCACTCCCTGAACAACCGCAGCTACGGCACCCAGGTGGTCTCCGGGGTGACGCCCGGCAAGGGCGGCCAGGACGTGGAGGGCATCCCGGTCTTCAATACGTTCCACGAGGCAGTCTCCGAGACGGGCGCGAACACGGCGATGGTGTTCGTACCGCCGCGCTTTGCGGCGGACTCGGTGCTCGAGGCCGCTGACGCGGGCATCGACCTGATCGTGGCGATCACCGAGGGCGTTCCAGCCCATGACGAGCTGCGCGTCTTCAACCACCTGGAGCGCGGCCGCTCGCGGCTGGTGGGGCCGAACTGCCCGGGCGTCCTCTCGCCCGGGAAGGCCAACGTGGGCATCATCCCAGCCTCTTTCTTCCGGGAGGGCAACGTGGGGGTGGTATCACGCTCGGGCACACTGACCTACCAAATCGGAAACGAGCTGGCCCAGCGCGGCTTTGGCAACTCGAGCATCGTCGGCATCGGCGGCGACCCCGTGCCCGGCTCGAGCTTCATCGACATCATCGCCCTCTTCGAGGCAGACCCCGAGACGGAGCTGATCGTGCTCTCGGGCGAGATCGGCGGCGACGCTGAGGAGCAGGCGGCCGAGTACATCGGCCGGCACGTGTCAAAGCCGGTCGTTGCCTACATCGCGGGCTTCACCGCCCCACCGGGCAAGACGATGGGGCACGCCGGCGCCATCGTGTCCGGGTCGGCGGGAACGGCCCAGGCGAAGGCCGACGCGCTCGAGGCGGAGGGTGTGCGGGTCGGCCGCACCCCCACCGCGGTCGCCGACATCGCCGTCGAGGTGCTCGGGGGGTAGCGCCGCTGCGGACGGCCTGCACCCCGAAGGAGCTGCCGCTCTCCACCTAGGGCTGCCGGTGTAAAGGCACCCTTGGATGGCCCAAGCCATCCCTCTGGTCACCTTGCGGACCTGATTGCCCGGCTCGTCCACCGACGGCTGCTGGAAGGCCAGGTGCGAAGCGTTGCCCGGTAGGGTCGTCCTCAATGGGTGAGCGTGCGAGCTGAGCAGCTGACCGGTCCCGTGGCCTACCACGGCGAGGGGCCCGTGTGGTCGAACCGCTGGGGCGGCCTGCGCTGGGTGGACATGCTGGCCGGCGACATCCTCTCGCTCTCCGGTGATGGTGCGATCGACAGGCGCCACGTGGCTGATATCGCCGCCGCGATACGGCCGCGCAGTCAGGGCGGAGCGGTGATCGGTGTGGAACGCGGTTTCGCACTTGAAGACGCCGAGGGGAGGATCACCCGGCTCGACGAGGTGTGGAGCGACGACTCGGTGCGGATGAACGAGGGCGGATGCGATCCGGACGGGCGCTTCTACTGCGGATCGATGGCCTACGACCAACGGCCCGCAGCGGCATCGCTGTACCGGCTCGAGCCCGACGGAATCGTGCGGGTCGTCCTCGAAGGGGTCACCGTGTCGAACGGGCTCGACTGGAGCCCCGACGGCTCCCGCGCCTACTACAACGACACCGCGACCCAGCGTGTCGACGTATTCGACTACGACCGGGAGGTCGGCTTGACCAGCCGGCGCGTGTTCGCCGAGGTCGACGGCGGCCCGGACGGGTTGACCGTGGACGCGTCGGGTGGCGTTTGGGTCGCCCTGTCGGACGGAAGCAAGGTGCACCGCTACGCGCCCGAAGGGAAGCTCGACGAGGTCGTCGACGTCGCAGCCCGGAAGGTCACGGCGTGCGCGTTTGGCGGCGCGGAGCTCGACCAGCTGTTCATCACGACCTCGCGCGAGGGCCTGGGGGCCGGCGAGGACCCAGCGGCCGGATCGCTGTTCAAGGTCGTCCCCGGCGTGTGCGGTCTGCCGGTGCGCGAGTTCGCCGGATGAGCGACGGGTCGTGATCAAGCGCCTCGTGCTGTTCGGAGCAAGTGGCGACCTCGCTCGTCGTTTCCTACTGCCGGCTCTGGCGGCGCTTCGGATGGCCGGCCGCCTGCCCGACGACTTCCGGCTCGTTGGCGCAGCCCGCGAGAGGTGGGACGACGCGGCCTTCCGGCAGCACGCGGCAGAGGCACTCGAGGAGCACGCCGCCGGCGTGCCGCCGGCCGTTCGGGAGGCGCTCCTTCGCTCGTTGAGCTATCGCCAGGTGGACCTTTCCGACGACGACAGCGTGGCGCACGCCGTCTGCGACGACGAGACCGGCTCGCACGCGGAGCCGGTCGCGGCATACCTCGCCCTGCCGCCAGGCCTCTTCGCCGCCACGGTCACCGGGCTAGCTGCCGCCGAGCTTTCCCCTGGCAGTCGGATCGCCATCGAAAAGCCCTTCGGCGAGGACCTCGCGAGTGCGGTCTCGCTGAACGAGCTGCTTGCCGACCTGTTCGGGGAGGCGACGGAGCGAACGGTGTTCCGGGTCGACCATGTCCTCGGCATGGCGACCGCTCAAAACCTGCTTGGGCTACGGCTCTCCGATCGGGTCCTGCGGGCGGTGTGGAACAGCACCCATATCGAGCAGGTGGAGGTGCTCTGGGAGGAGGATCTCGCGCTCGAGGGTCGAGCGGCCTTCTACGACGGCGCGGGCGCGCTGAAGGACGTGATGCAGAACCACATGCTGCAGGTTCTGTGCCTGCTGGCGATGGAGCCTCCCGCGAGCGTCGGAGAGCGCGCCGTGCGCGACCGCAAGTCGGCTGTTCTGCGTTTGCTGCGCCCGCCGCGTTCGGGAGACGCCGCGTCCTGGACGCGCCGGGCGCGGTACACCGCGGGGAAGATCGGCGAGCGGGTGGTTCCGGGGTACGTTGATGAGGAGGGCGTCGACCCCGAACGAGGGACCGAGACCTTCGCCGAGGTCCTGCTCGAGGCGGACTGCGAGCGCTGGCAGGGCACGCGTTTTCTGCTGCGCGCCGGAAAGGCGTTCGGCCGCCGCCGCAAGCAGGCGGTGGTCAGGTTCCGACCGAGTGAGCAGCTCGCCTCAGCGAAGGCCCCGGCGGACGGCGCACGAAACGAACTGCGGATCGGCATCGAAGGCCCAGAGGATCTCGCACTTTCCCTGATCGGCGGCGCGACCGCCGCGACGCCCCAGCCCGCCCAGGTGCTGTTGAGTGGACCGCCGCCGCCCTCGGACCTCCCCGCCTACGGTCGCGTGCTGCTCGACATCCTCGAGGGCGGCAGCGGGCTGTCGGTCAGAGGCGACGCAGCCGAGCTGTCGTGGCGGGTGATGACGCCCGTGCTCGAGGCTTGGGCCGGTGGCGCCGTACCACTGGAGGAGTACCCCGCCGGCTCGAGCGGCCCAACGCCGCGCGTCTGACAGGCGCCGGGCCGTGCTACGGCTGAGGGCCTCGGTCGGTGATGGCGAGCAACTCGTGCAGGAGCTGGCCTCGATCCAAGCCGTGCGCCGGGTGGCAGTCCCGTCGGGACCCCATGCCTCACTGTTCGATTTGGCCCCGGTTGCTTGGAGCGCGGAACCTGAGCCCTGGCCCACCGTGTGAAGCCACCTCAGATTTGCCACGGGGAGGGGACGAGGAGCTGGGGCTGAAGTCCCAGGAGTTGCAGGTCGGTAAGGATCGAGGTGAGCGCGACGTCTTCCTCGAGCGGCACGGCGCGATCGCGCAGGTCGACCTCTACCAGCCAGTCCACATCCTGTCCATCGCGTGCCGGCGAGAGGTGACCGAGCCGCACCCCCATGGAGCCGGCCTGGTCGCGCAGCAGGTCTAGCTGCTCCTTGACCCACCGCTCGATCTTCGGGACGGATACGGGCGCCACGAGTGAGATCGTCACTTCCTCGACCGGGCGTAGGGAGCGAGCGTACGGCGTGCTGGCCGTCTGACTGGCCGATTCCTGCCGCTGGCTAGTGCTCATGGGAGCCCTCCGCCCCGCAGGCGCAGCTGACGACCTCGCGGGAGATGATCCGGCCGTTGCCGGTGTGGACATGGGTCGTGCAGGGCATGCACGGGTCGAAGCTGCGAATGCTCCTTAGGATGTCTATGCCCTTGAAGTCCTCCGGCTTCTCGTAGTTCTCGAGCAGCGGCGTGGACATCACCGCCTCCTCGTAGGGGCCCGGGTTGCCGAAGGGGTCCTTCGGGGAGGCCATCCACGTGGAGGGCGTGAGGATCTGGTAGTTCTCGAGAACTCCGTTGTCCATCTCCATGTGGTGGGTGAGGTAGCCACGGGACGCGCTCCAGAACCCGACGCCGATGCGATGGTCCCTAGGGACCTTGTACGGCACTGACAGCTTCGCGTCAGGGCCGCCCTTTCGCAGCAGGTCGTAGGCGATCAGCATGTTGTCGTAGGCGATCGCCGCGGTGTAGAGGATGCTGTAGGCGCGCCCGCGGTTGCGCTCGAAGGCACCCCAGGTCTCCGGGATCTTCCACTCGATCAAGTCGTTGGGAAGCTCCGCCTTCGGCAGTTCGATCTGGAGGCTCTTTCCGGTCGGCTCGATGAAGCGCCCCTGGCTGTATTGTGGAGCGGCCGCGGCCGCCCACAGCCGCCCGTAGGCGCCGGTCTCCATCGCCTGCCTGTCCCAGCGCGGAGCCGTCGACCAGGAATACTTCTCCTTCCAGCTAGTCCCACCCGGCTTGGGGATCGTCTGCTTGTTCCAAGGGTGATAGGGAGAGAGCGAGTTTCCTGACGGGTCGGTCTTGAACGGGGCTTCGCCATGGCCGACCCACTCTTCGTAGAAGGCGTGCTCGACGAACTCCTCGAGGCCGGCGTTCTGCATCTTGAGGCTCGTGGTGACGAGCTCGCCGTCGACCACCACTCCCGGCGGAGCCCACCGCTTCACTCCCCACTCGTCGCAGTTCTCATAGGTTCCGTCGTAGGCGTAGGGGTCGTCCCCCTGCCCCGGCTGGAGCATGCTCTTGGGACGCGTCCCGACGTCGCGGTACTTGGGGTTGACCTCGTAGAAGAAGTCGCACAGGTCGTTCCAGATCGCCACGACCTTGCGCCCATAGTCGAAGTACTTGACCATCCGCAGCATGATCTCGTTGAGGTCCGAGCTGTCGATCGTGGTGCTGACCCCGCCCGGCACCACCGTCTGCGGGTGGGGGAACTTGCCGCCGATCAAGACGTAGGCCTCACGCGCTACGCGTGTGTAGTGAAGGCCCTCGAGGTAGAGCTTGCCGGTGAGGGG
>DASZCV010000117.1:0-6533 GCA_035942755.1 Thermoleophilaceae bacterium | reverse complement strand
GGGTCGAGCCTCTCGTCGGATCTCTCGGACCCCGGCACCGCGATCAGCCAGTCGAGGTAGGTGCGGATCATCGAGCTCTCGCCCGACTGCTCTCCCATGCGCTCGAGCCGGTCCAGCTCCTTCTCGGCCTGCTCGCGCACTTCGTCAGGCATCCCGGCGTCCTCGATCTTCGTGCGGTACTCGTCGATCACCGAGCCGTCGTCCTCGCCGAGCTCCTTGCGTATCGACTCCATCTGCTTGCGCAGGAAGTACTCCCGCTGCTGCTTCTCGGCACCCGACTGGACGTCGTCGCGAATGCGCGTGCGCACCTGCAGCTCGGCCAACCGTTCGCGCTGGAAGGCAAGCGCCCGGCTGAGGCGCTCGGTCACGTCGAGCGTCTCGAGCAGCTCCACCTTCTGCTCGAAGGTCAGGTCTGGCGAGTAGCCGGACGTGTCGGCGAGCCCGCCGGGGGTGGTGATCGAGCGCACGAAGGCGGCGACCCGCCCGTCGTCCCCGCGCAGCTCGAGGATCTCCTCGACGACGGCGCGGTACTCGCGCTCGAGCTCACGGGTCGCCCCATCGACGGGCTCGGCGTCGGGGCTGGCCGTGACCTCCACGCGCAGGTTTCCCTGGGGGTCGGTGCTCGCCACGCCCGCGACACCGCGGTGCAGGCCCTCGAGCGCCACCGCCCGGCCACCGCCGGGAAGGCGCACGCGGTCGATGACCGCGGCCACGGTGCCCACGCCGGCGAACGCGTCACCTTCTCGGGGCACGAGGAAGACGCGGTCCTCGTCACCGACGTCAACGGTGAGGGTCACGGTCATGTTCGGGAACACGACGGATTCGTCTACCGGCACGAGCAACAGCGTTTCCATAGCGATCTCTCCGTAGTTACTTATCAAAGGTAAGTACATCCTAGCGGGTGCGGCCGGCCCCTCCGGCCGGCGCGGTGACGCGGGAGCCGGCCCGCCGCGGGCCGCCGGGCGTGCCGGGTGGAGCCGGCCGTGACGCGGGCCCCGGCCAAGACGTAGATTTCCGTCGTGGGCTTCTTCTCGCGCAAGCCCCGGGAGCCGCAGGTCCATATCGACGACCCGCGTCTCGATGGATGGGAGACGGTCGAGGAGTACGCCGACGTCTCCACTGCGAGCGCCTTCGCAGGGCGCCTCTCCGAGCTGGACATCCCCAACGCGCTGGTCGCCGACTGGGCTCCTGACAGGCACGGCCGCGGGACCATCTACCTCCAGGTTCCGGGCGAGCACTACGACGACGCCACGGTGGCGCTCGAGGGGTGGGAGCTCTAGCCCGAGGTCCTCACTCGGCGGAATCGAGCACGCGAAACGGCGTCCGCGCGGCCGGCTGCGAGTCGATCTCGAGCACCCATACGTACCCGCCGGCAGGCAGCGCGACCTGGAACGGCACCACGAAAGGCGCATCGAGATCCGAGCCGGGCTTGATTCCCGGCGGCCGACCGACCTCGAAGTTGCCCGTGGCCTCGATCGGCTCGCCCTCTATCTCGACGGGGTCCCCGTCGTCGGTCATCAGGCGTGCCCGCAGAGCGTGCGATCGGTTGGTCTCGTTCCACGGAACGGCCACCTTGATGGCGAGCGCCATGGACGTCGGCACGCCCGGCCGGTGCAGGAACGACCACCCCCCGCCAAGGATGTAGAGCTTGCCTCCGACTTCCTCGGCGGCGTCGCACAGGAGCATCGTGACGTTCACCTACGGCGCATCCCGGGCCGGCTGTGTGGGTCGACGGGCTCCATCGCGACCGCGAAGGATAAGGCGCGAGCGCTAACCCGCCGAGCAGCCATGGGCACGAGCACCCGCCGCCGGGTCAGCCACGGCGAACGAGCGCGACGCCGCCAGGCCAGTTGCCCGGGGCAGCGCGCGACGGTGCGGGCACCTCCCTGCGATGCTTCCGATCCGATGGCGAGTTCCGGCGCATCCGAGCCCTCCCCCGGGCGTACCGCCGCCGCGGAGGCGGCCGTGGAGCTGATGGAGCCCGACATGGCCATCGGCCTCGGATCCGGCAGAGCGGTGTGGGCGGTGATCGAGGCGATCGGTGGCCGCTTTCCGGACGGTCACGAGATCCGGGCGGTGGTGGCCTCGGAGGCCACCTTCGCACTCGCCCAGGCCGCCGGAATCGAGATCGTGCAGCTCGACGGTTCGCTCGTCCTCGACCTCGCCGTGGACGGCGCCGACGAGGTTGGCCCCGACCTGCAGCTCCTGAAGGGGGGCGGTGGGGCGCTGCTGCGCGAGAAGATCGTGGCGGCGGCCGCCGAGCGATTCGTGGTGGTGGCAGAGACCACAAAGAAGGCGGACCGCCTCGGGCAGGGATTCCGCCTCCCCGTGGAGATCGTGCGCTTCGGCTGGCGCGACACCCGCAGGCGGCTCGCCGACCTGCTTCCGGAGAGCGAGCTTCGCGCGGTGGGAGATGAGCCCTATATGACCGACCAGCTTCACCACATCCTCGACTGCACCATCCCTGAGGGGACCGATCCGCACGAGCTGGCTGATGCGCTCGAGAAGATCCCGGGCGTGGTCGAGCACGGCCTCTTCCTCGGCATCGCCGAACGCGCCCTGCTGGGCACGCCGGAGGGCGGGGTCGAGGTGATCGAGCGCTCGTAGCGCGCGGCCGCGGGACGAGCGCCCAACGTGCGATCGAGCCACGCTGCGTGGGCGCCGTGTCGGGCGGCCCCGTGGTGGCCCGATCCTCAGAGCCCCGTGGCTCCTACCACGGTGCGCCCGGCGCGGCGGGAGTCGCCGGTGGGGCGCGGTAGCAGGCGGACCTCGCGGGCGAAGTTCTGCGCCGCCGTCAGGTAGACGGCCTGGCGCAAGGTCACGCGCAGCGTGGCGAGGGCGGTGGCGGCCGCCGCCGTGTCCTCGCCGGAGCGTTGGGCCGCAGCCTCACCGGCCCCCTCCGGGCGCAGACCGAGCAGCTGGACATCCTCGAGTGCCAGAAAGCTTCGGCCCGGTCCCTCCCTCGGCTCGGTCGAGACCAGCACGTCAACACGCGCTCCCGCCGCCTCTCCCAGTGCCGCACCGCCCACCACCGCTACCTCCACTGCCCGCTCCCCTCGCCGGAGGGCTCCCGCCCGGCGGCCACCGCGGGGATCTCCGCCTCCGAGCAGGCCCTCCGTGACGGGGGTCCCGGCCGCGAGCGGCACGGCGGTACGCGCGGCTGCCACGTCCGCCTCCGAGGCGAGGGCGCCGGGCGGAACGTAGCGTTCGGGCACCTCGCGTAGGGCAAGATCGGCCCGCTTGAGCGCTGTGTCCGCCGGGAGGTCCCGCGCGGCCACGAGAATCGGTACCGGCGCGCCGACACGGCGCTCGACGTCCCGCACCCGGCCTCCCACCTCCGAGGCTGCAAGCCCTCCACAGGCCAGCGCCAGGGAGAGCATGAGGAAGGCCCGGCGGCGGCGCGCCCCGACGCTCACCGCTGCGCTACCGGCAGTTCGACCGCCGCCACAGTGCCGCCCTCGCGTTGCTCGAGAGTGAGCGTGCCGCCTGCCTCCTCGACCGCTGCGGCCGCTATGCCGAGCCCGCGCCCGCGTCCACGCCCCGGTTGGCGCCATCTCGCGGCTTGCCGTGGAGCGTCGCGCAAGCCGCCGTCCCTTACCTCGAGGACCACCAGGTCGCCCCTCCTGTGACCGCGCAGCTCCACCGTTCCAGAGCCATGCTCCACCGCGTTCGCCAAGAGGTTGCCGAGCGCCTGTGCCAGGCGACCACGGTCGGCGCGCACCACCGCCCCACCGAGCGCGGATCGCATCCTGAGCCGGCGTCCCTGCGCCCTCGCCGACTGACGCCAACCGGCCGCGGTGGCGCGAAGCAGCCGCTCCACGGGGATGTCGGCCGGCCTGCATCGCGCGCGCCGACCCGCCTGAGCCACCTCGAGATCGTCAAGGCCCGCGCGCAGCCGGTCGAGTTGGGCCTCGAAGGGCAGGGCACGCCGCAGTCCACCCGGCTCGCGACGCAGGGCCGCAGCCGCGAGACTGATGGCGGTGGCGGGGCCGCGAAGTTCGTGACAGGCCTGCCCGGCCAGCTCGAGTCGGTGGCGCAGACGCAGCACCGTCACGGCGAGCAGCGCCGACACGGCCCAGCCGACGCAGGCCAGCGCCGTGCTCACAGCGCCTCGGTCAGCCGGTAGCCCACGCCCCGCACGTTGACCACCCACGGGCGCGCGGACCCGCTGAGCTTCTTGCGCAGCCGACAAGCGTGGGCATCCACCGTGCGCGTCTGGCCCACTGACAGGTAGCCCCATACATCCCGCAGAAGCTCGTTCTTCGAGCGCACCCGCGTCGGCTCCTCGGCCAGTGCATGGAGCAGCGCGAACTCCTTCACGGAGAGGTGCACCGGCCGTCCTGCGAGACGGACCGCCCGGGTAACGGGATCGAGCGTGAGCTCTCCAACGCGCACCACGCCTCGTTGCGGGCGACCCTCCGCGCGTCTGATCACCGCCCGAACGCGCCCGAGCAACTCCCCGTAGTGAAACGGCTTTACCAGGTAGTCATCTGCACCCCGCGCGAAGCCGCGCACGCGGTCGGCCTCGCTGCCGCGGCCGGTGAGCACGATCACGGGCACGTCCGGATCGAGGCGCGAGGCCATGCCGTCCGCGCCGCGGACCCGATCGAGCAGATCGAGGCCGTTGCCGTCCTCGAGCGCCAGGTCCAGCAGCACGAGCGAGGGATGGCGAACCTCCATCGCCCGCAATCCCTCCCCCGCGCCCCCGGCCGTGGCCACCTTGAAGCCGTCGGCGGCGAGGTTGTCCGCGAGGAACGCCGCGGTGGCCGCGTCATCCTCGACGATCAGCAGCGAGTGTCTCATGTCCGGTGAAGTCACCGCGTGGCAAGACTCGCCCCCGGCGGCCGCCCGATTCTTCAGCGGGGGCGGTCGGCCCGTTCGGCTCCGGCGTTCGGCGAGCTGGCGCCGTCCTGCATCGGGATCACCCCACCACCACTCGGCAGGACAACCCACCCAACGCCCGCGCACCACGCAGCTGCCCCCCCGGGCGACCCTGGCCCCACCCGGGACCAGAAGTCGCAGCTGCAGCCGGAGCCCTCAACCCAGGGAACCCGCCAGAGGAAGCCGTAGGGCAAGCCCCGCTGGGGGCTCCGGGGCGGGAGCCCCCGGCCTAATCCATCCCCTCCGGCGCCAGATCCTCCATCCGCTCGGCACCTGCCTCGATGCCCGCCTCGAACTGCTCGACCCATTCGTCCATGTGATCGTTGATCGCGTCATCTTCAGGCTCGACCGGCTCGTCGAGCGCCGCACTGATCATTCCGTAGAGGGTGGCCTTCAGGAGGTCGTACATCCTCTCGACCTTCTCCTCCTCGGTGGCCGTCGGCGACGCGGGTTGTCCGTAGGCCACCGCGCTCTCCTCATACAGGTTTTGGAAGCCGAAGACGATCTCGCACTTGCTGATCTCCTGCTCGTGGTCCTCGGGCCAGAAGTGCGCGGCGTACTCGCTCACGAGAGCCCAGGTGACGACCCGGTAGGCGGCTTCGATCGCGCGCCGGTCCCCGAGCGTGCGAACGAACCGGGCCACGGGGTCCGAGTAGCCGCTCGATCCTCCGGCCCCCGATATCTCCTCCTGCAGCATCGCCGCGTGAGCACCGAAGGCCACGGTTGCGCCCGCCGCCGCGCTCAGGAGCAGCACGCGGGTCGCCTCGCTCTGGGCGGCGGAGTCGATCCGCCGCTCCCAAGCCTCGTGCGTAGCGAAGATCTGCTTCGCCAGAGCCTCGGTGGCGTCGGTCTCCTCACGCTTGAACGGCCACGGCACGACATGATCCTACGCCCTGCAAGACACGTTGCAAAGCGTCCGCGGAAGAAGGGATCGGGGCTAGGATGCCGACGCGCTCGCTCGGGAGTCCCTCCCCACCCGGGTAGCTTGCCATTCATGGACAGCACAACCCGCGGAAACTACGAATCTGGGTCCGACTACGTGCTCGAGTACGGCGAGCTTCGCTTCACCTTCAATGAGCGCGACTTCACCGAGCGCATCGAGCAGGCGGCCGTGAAGCTCGGCTTCGTGGGCGGCCTGCTCGGAGACGAGGAGCGGGAGGACCTCGTGAACCTGGCGGTGAACGGCGAGGTCACCGACGCCCATTCGTCCCTTGGCGAGCACATCGTGGATTGCTGGGGGGACCTGCACGGACCGTCGGAGCGTTCGCTCGTCCACTGGCTGCGCAGGCTGGTGTTCCGCGGCGCCTGGCTCGACCAGCGCGTGAAGGAGGGTGAGCTCGAAGTGGTATTCGACGAGGGGACCACCACCTTCGGCTACGCCCAGCCCGACCGTGACCACGAGCTGATCGAGCTCTCACCCGAGCCGTCCTGGAAGCGCGTGGCCTACCGCCGCTAGGAGTGCTGCTAGCGGCGCATCGTCGAGCGCAGCATGAAACCGGCACCCGCCGCTATGAGCGCAGCGAGGAACACCAGGCCGAAGCCCACCACGCCGATCACCCACAGGACCAGGAGCGCGACGGTCGCCACCGCGGCGCCGCCACTGACGAGCGTCAGCGAGTACGCACGCTTCTCGCGCTCTCTACGGGATAGGC